>JAFUMV010000037.1 GCA_017482485.1 Lachnospiraceae bacterium | reverse complement strand
GGCGCTTTTTTCGCTTTCCTTAGTCGCTTCTGCGGTCTGACTGCCGCATCCTGCAAGGCTTCCCATGCCGACAGCCATTGTCAAAAACAGGGCTGTCCATTTTTTCAGGTTTTTCATTTTTTGTTCCTCCTTTTTATTTATCCAAAAGCCCTCGGGCCTTCAGCTTTCCAAAACAGTTTTTTAAGTTGCTCATCCTTTTACGCTTCCCACCGTAACACCCTTTACAAAATATTTCTGCAAAAACGGATATAAAATCAGAATGGGCACCGTGGATACCACAATAGTAGCACTTCGTACGTTGTCACTGGACAATACCACCAGCGATTCGGCGGACTGCAATGTATTTCCGCTGGCATCTGTCTCCGACGTCATGGTGATCAGATCATAAAGGTACTGCTGCAGAGATTTTAAGTCCGGCTTGGTAATATACATAACGCCGGAAAAGTAGTTGTTCCAGAATCCCACACCGTAAAACAGCGTCACTGTGGCGAGCACCGGCAGAGACATCGGCAAAACCACTTTAAACAGCGCTGTTATGTTGGAAGCGCCATCGATTTTTGCGGCTTCCTCAACGGATTCCGGCAAAGACTCAAAATAGTTTTTTACCACGAACAGGTTAAATACCGAGAAAGCACCGGAAAAAATCAGCGCCCATAAGGTATTGGTCAGGTGCAGGGAACGATACAGCAGGTAATTGGGCACCATTCCCGCGTGGAACAGCATCACAAAGACGAATATGTAAAGAAAGAATTTTCTGCCTCTTAAGCTGGGCTTCGAAAGAGGATATGCCGCAGACACGGTGAGCACCATGGCCAACGCGGTGCCTGCAATCGTCACAATCACCGATACTTTGAACGCATTTAAAAATTCCACTCTTTTTAAAACAAATTTGATGGTGTCCAGCTGAAATCCTTTGGGCACAATTCCCACATCCCCCAAAACCACATATCTGGGATCGCTGAACGCCTCTGCAACCACCGTAAGAACCGGCACCAGCGTAACGATTCCCAGCAGCAATAAAAACAGAACATTTATGACATCAAACACTTTTATTTTTTTCATTCTGTCCACATTCCTTTCTACCAGATACTCTTGCCGGTCATCTTTTTGGCGGCCGCATTGGAAGATACTACAAGCACCAGCGCAATGATGGAGTTAAACAGTCCGACTGCGGTACCCATGCTGAAATCCATCTTGCCAAGACCCACTCTGTAAATATAGGTTCCGATAATATCACCGGTTTCATATACGGTAGGATTATACATCGCAAACACCTGTGAAAATCCGGCATCCATAATATTTCCCACCCTTGTAATCAGCATCAGCACAATTGTCGGAATTAGCCCCGGTATCATCACATACCAGATCTGCTGAAAACGATTGGCGCCGTCCACTTCTGCAGCTTCAAAACATTCCTGATCCAGTCCTGCGATCGCCGCGAAATAAATGATAGAACTCCATCCGAATTCCTTCCAGGCATCGGAAATGATCAGAATCGGGCGAAACAGGCTGTTGTCCATCAAAAACTTCACTTTCTCATATCCGAGGGATTCGAGAAACGAATTTACCATACCGGTGGAGCCCAGCAGGGAAACAAAAATACCCGCTACCACCGCCCAGGACAAAAAGTGGGGCAGGTACACGATCGTCTGCAGACCTTTCTGGAACCTGGTGCTTTTGACCTCATTTAATAATATGGCAAAAATGATGGGCACCGGAAAAACGAAAACAATTTTTGCCACGCTGATAATGATGGTGTTGCGCATGGCATTTAAAAATTCCGGTCTGCTGAATATCTTTTTAAAATGCTCCAGGCCCGCCCACGGACTGGCCATAATGGACATAAACGGGGAATCCGCCGCAAACATGTTGTAATCCTTAAATGCCAGCAGAATTCCATACATCGGTACCAGATTAAATATCAGTACAAAAATCAGCGCCGGAATCAGCAGCAAATACAGATCATAATTTCTTTTTAAATATGTGCCAAGTTTCATATGCTTCTCTCCCTTTCTTCGTATCTGTAACGTACTTCCAGCTTACCAGTTTGCAAGCAAAAAAAATAGAATCAGCATTATTGAAATTTGATACAATTTTACGAAAGACAAATATCCGAAAGCGAAAATATTTCGATTTTTGCATGAAAATTACGTTTTTCAAATTCTTTACACTTGCAATAATTGTGTTCTTTTTTCGGGAATAGTATAATATTTTCAAAGACAGTGCAAAGGAGTGCAGGAATGTATCGTTTACTCATTATCGATGATGAAATTTATACCAGGCAGCAAATCCGCAATTCCATAAACTGGGAGCTTATGAATATCGAAATTGTGGGAGAAGCGCATAACGGATTGAACGCCCTGGAGCTTTCGGACAAACTTCGCCCCGACATTGTTATTGTCGATATCAAAATGCCCCAGATGGACGGCATTTCTTTTGCCACGGAATTTTCCTATCGTTTTCCGTCTTCCCAGCTGATTTTTTTAAGCGGATATTCCGACAGGAATTATATGCAGAACGCCATTCGTCTGAAAGCGGTTGACTACATTTTCAAGCCATTTGAACTTTCAGACCTGCTTTCAGCCATCGAAAAGGCCATACAGCGTCTCAACGCATCCTCGCAAAACATAAAGGTCCCCAAAGAGGAAGATACGGCCCTGAAGCTTTTGCTCAAATCTCCTGCTCCCGATTTTCAGGACTATATAAAGACACTCGCACTTCCCATCACATTTGACAGTCCCTTTATTGTCATGTTGATCCGTTTCAATGCCGGCATTTCCTTTTCCCGCTATGAATCCAGCAATCTCATGGATTCTCTGGAACTGCAGAATCTGACCAACAATTATTACTACGCGTTCCAGGCGGAAATTTTACAGATATTCGGCGATACTGTGCTCATGTCAAAGGGCGGAAACAGTTATGTGGTATTTGCCAATATTCCTTCGCAGCAATCGGATTCTTCCTGGGAAGGGAAAATCACTTCCCTGCTGTCCGTAGCGCCGCAGCTTCCGATCACCATCGGGATCAGCCATACTTACAACACGGCGTCTTCTTTGAATACCGCTTTCCGGGAAGCGCGCCAGGCCGCAGCCGGCGCATTTATGACCGGATATGGCAATATTCTTTTTGCCGCCTCTGCCCCCGGCAGACAATTTTCCACGGAGCACGAGGCCCGCAGCAGCTATCATGAAAATCTGGAAAAGCAGAATATTTCTGAGGCTTCCGCAGCGCTGGATGATTATTTCACCTATTTAAGCAACTGCAATTCCCGATTTATACCGGATATCCGTGAAGATCTTTTACAGCTTTCTCTACAGCTGAATAAAAAGCTGAAAAATCCGCCGTTTCAATTGATCAGCGAATTCATCAGCCAGGCTTCCACGCTGGAAGATATCCGCCAGTATATGCAGCGCCTCCTGTCTCTTTATCTTGCGGAGGTCGAGGCGAGGGACAATCACAGCCGCATTATTTTTGAAGCGGAAAAATATATCATCAATCATCTGGGAGAACCGTTGTCCGTAAAGCAGATCGCAGACCATGTATACGTATCTTTCACCTATCTCTGCTTCCTTTATAAAAAGCAGACCGGACGGACCCTGAATCAGTTTATTCTGGATATGCGCATGAAAAAAGCCAGGAGTCTGCTGTTGGATACCAATTTGAAAATCGGGGATATCGCTGCTGCTCTCGGCTATACGAACCAGAATTATTTTACCAAAACTTTTGTCTCCTACTATGGAACTACTCCCAGCAAATTCCGCAATCACGGAGAATGAGCCCAACACACCGGAGGAACCTCATGAGACTGCTCTCTTATATCATTTTTAAATATAAAAATCTTTCTTACCAGAAAAAGCTGTTATTTTCCTATTTTACGCTTATTTTCGTTCCTCTGATCATACTTTCCATCTATTTTGGCGTTTACACCTCCCGATCACTCAGAGAACATTCCATCAATTTATGCCATCTGCACCTCAATCAGGCAACCAATGCTCTGTATACCAAAACTTCCGATATGCTCAGCCTTGCGAAATCAATTTCCATGCAGAAGCTGATCCGCACGGATCTGGAAAAGGACCCTGCTTCTCTCACCCTGATGCAGCAGGCAGATGATCTGACCGAAATATCGGAACAGGTCAGCAGTCTCTATTACGATACGTCCATCTATTCCGTTCGGCTGTTTGTCAATTCAAAATTCGCTTATGCCAGAAGAAGAATCGTCACCTGGCCCCTTTCGGAAGCGGAAGCACTGTTTTGCGATGAAGCCGAATACATCATGCGCACGCCGACGCTGCATGGCCCCACCTTGCTGTCCACAGACGCGCATACCCTTCGGCCGGTCTTTTCCCTCACAATGCCGATTCATGCCACGGAGGACTATAACCGGACAACTGCGCTGGCCTGTGTTGACATTTTTCAGGATGCCGTTCTGGAAATCATGAAAACAGCTGATTACTCTCAAAAAGGAAATGTATATCTGACAGATTCCCGGGGCACCCCCCTGCTCGGTTATTCCAACAGCAAAAACAGTCTGATTGCGGCTGACGAGCTTCCTGCTTCCATTGATATCAGCAAAACGCTTGTGCTGGAAGATAACGGAAACATGACCGCCGTCTCTTCTCAGATCGAAGGGTACTGGTACCTGGTTACCTGTTCACCGGTTTACTCGCTTTCTTCGCAGGACCGCTTTTTTACTCTGCAGCTGGCCCTTTTTTCGCTGACAATCGGTATTGCCGTATATTTGCTGGCATATGTTTATGCCCGCTTTAACACCAGGCGGATCGTCTCTTTATCCAATACGGTCGCAAAAATTCAGCAGGGCGAGCTTGATGTGCATTGTACCGTGGACAGTTACGATGAAATCGGAGATTTGCAAAACAGCTTTAATGAAATGGTGCTGCAGATCAATCATCTGCTGGACTCCCAGTATCAGCTGGGCAAACAGATTAAGGACAGCGAATTAAAACTGCTCCAGGCGCAGATCAACCCTCATTTTCTTTATAATACGCTGAACCTGATTAAATGGACCGCCCAGAATAAGAATGCGGATGAAGTGTCCGATATTGTGGAAAAACTGTCCCGCTATTATCGCATCGGCTTATCCAATGGTCTGGAACTCATTTCCATCCATGATGAACTGGAGCATGTGTCTCTCTATGTGCAGCTGCAAAACAAACGTTTTGACAACAACATTCAGCTGGAAATCCATGCCGATGCCGCTGTATATGAGTATCGCATTTTGAAGCTGCTGCTTCAGCCGCTCGTGGAAAACTGCATCCTGCACGGGCTGAAGGACAATCGGGGAATCATCACCATCGACCTTGCGCAATCGGAAGCTTTTCTGTGCATCACCATCACAGATGACGGTGTCGGCATTTCCGCGGAAAAACAGGCGAGAATCCGGCTGAATCAGGAATTGAAAATCACCACTTCCGGTCAGGGCGGATATGGTCTGACCAATATTCAGGAGCGCCTGCTCAACTTTTACGGAAAGGAAAGCGTTCTGCAGATCAGCTCAGCGCCCGGGATGGGAACTTCTGTCAAAATATGTCTGCCTTTAAATAAAGTCATACCGAAATGAGCTTTCGCCGGTATGCCCCGGGCGTCTGCCCGTAATATTCCATAAATTTCTTATTGAAATAGGTTACATTGTTAAATCCGCAGGATACAGCGATATCGATCACTTTCTTTTTGATATCCGGCAGCTGTTCTGCCGCCTTCTTTAAGCGGACCTGATTGAGATACTCATGAAACGTCATGCCCATCTGCTTTTTGAAGAGGCTCCCTGCGTATTTTTCATTGATAAAATACAGGCTGCATACGCTTTCCAGCGTAAAGCTTTGATGGTAATTATTGTCCACATAAAGCTTCAGCTGTTCCACGGCCCAATGATAGGTTGTTTCTTCCTCCGTTTCATCTTTGTACTTTTCATACAGCATCCGGATATAACTGTCCAGAAACTCACAGATCAGAAGGGCCTGCTGTTTTGAAATATGACAGACGCAGTTTTCCAGCAGCGCTTCCATCTCCTGGCATGGCGCCCCCGTCTCTGTGCAGGTTTTTTTCAGCTTATTTCCGGTTTTCTCCTGATCCATGATCAGATTGCCCAGGTAAATAATACAGACTGCTCTGCCCTCAATGATCACCGGCTTTACCATTTCATAAAGGCCATAAGCGCACATTCCGCCAAAAGCTTCCGCCTTCCAAACAGCTCTGCGGTTTGCGCAGCTCTTACAGTGCACGCATGTGTCATATCCCTTTTGAGTGGACTTGGCCAGATCACAGAATTTTCCGCTGTGAATCCTGTTCTCATATTTCAGAGAAAGAACGGGCTTGCGCAGAATGCCTGACACATCATGAATGCAAATACTGCACCGGCTCATGGAAGAAAGTGCATCCACCGCCTTCTGCAAATTGATATATTCCATTTTCTTTCCTCTTTCATCCGCTTTTCATTAAACAAATTGCGCTTATTTTTTATTATTTTATTATTTTTCTTTCTTTTGTTCAACTCTTTTCTTTCCTTTAATCAAGATTCCGGTTCCAGGATTGACTAAAATGAAATAGTAGCCGGTGCATGCGCTTTTGCGCGCTCTGCCATCTGTGCACCGATTCAGAATCACTTTTACAGGAGGAGATTTTTATGACAAAAAAATATGACATCATTGTAGCAGGCGGCGGTTTTGCCGGGGCTGCTGCCGCAATCAGCGCGGCCAGATGCGGTCAGAAGGTACTTCTGTTTGACAATGCAAACTGTCTGGGCGGCGCTGCTGCCAATTGTCTTGTCAATCCGTTTATGCGAAACAGCACCAAAATAAACGGCGTGCAAAAAGAGCTTTCTGCCGGAATTTTCAAAGAAATCAAAGAGAAAATAAAAGAATTTCAGGAACTGACAAAAGAGCCGGAAGTCGCTTTCAATGAGGAACATTTAAAGATCATATTAAACCGCATGGCCCTTGAGGCCGGTGTGGAACTGCTCTTCCACGCAAAGCTGTTTGAGGTCTCCTATAAGGAGCGGAAGCTGGAAAGCGTAACCGTTGCAACAAAATCCGGAAATCTGACATTTTATGCGGACTACTTCATCGATGCTACAGGAGATGCCGATCTGGCAGTTCTTGCCGGCTGCGATTTTCATCTGGGCCGAAATGAGGATCAGTTATGTCAGCCCATGACGCTGTGTTTCCGTCTCTCCAATGTGGATATTGAAAAGTACTATGAGGAACGCCCCGCCATGCAGGAGCTTTACAAGCAGTTCCGAAAAGAGAATAAAATCACAAATCCCAGGGAAGACATCCTTGTTTTCAGGGTTCCCCAGAAAAATGTGCTTCATTTCAACTCCACCAGAATCGTCAAGCTCAATCCGGTGGATCCATACGATCTTACAAAAGCGGAAATCGAAGCGCGGGAACAGGTGCTGGAACTTTACCTCTTTTTAAAATCCAATTTCTCCGCCTTCAAAGACGCTGAGCTTCTCTCCACCGCCGCACAGATCGGCGTACGTGAAAGCCGCATGATAGACGGCCGCTATCTCCTCACCGGAAAGGAACTGGTTGACTGCGCAAGATTCGAGGATTCCATAGCCTGCGGCAATTATGATATTGATATTCACAATCCGGAAGGCAGCGGCACAAGCCATTACTACTTCCCCGACGGGCAGTATTACGAAATTCCATACAGAAGTCTGCTGCCCGGACAAATCGACAACCTTCTGGTTGCGGGAAGATGCATTTCCGTCGATCATGAGGCACAGGCCTCCATCCGGATTATGCCCATCGTCTGCTGCATCGGTGAAGCTGCCGGTGTGGGCGCTGCCGTTGCAGCGAAGGCAAAAGTCTCCGCTGCTGATGCGGACATTCACGAAATTCAGCGGATTTTGACCCAAAACGGAGCCGTGATTCACTAATCTTTTTACCGATCAAAGCTCCTGCTCTTTAGGGCGCTTCCTGCCAACGAGACGAAACGGCCATGCTCACGCATGACCGTTTTTTTCGTGTGCCGCCGGGCACACGGCATGTCTGTCCTCATTCTGGTTCGGATACCGCTCATCCGGCTGCCTGTTGCATGGCAAGGGTATTGAGCCAACCATATAATTCCACCATGATATCACTGTAAGGAACTGCCCAGCATTTCCCATAGGTGTCTCCTCCGGAAACACTGCCGACCCAGATTCCTTCCAGCGTATAGACACCACCGCCGCTGGAGCCATAACTTGTCGTAGAAAGAAACTGCAGCACATTCTGCTTCGGATTATTGGGATATACCACACTGTAACTGTCCAGCACACCGGGCGAAACAAGACCATTGGGAACATCGGATGAGCTGACCGCAAACAGCGTGTCTCCTGCCGCCTTGCCTACAACGGCGGCATCCGCTCCTGCTGCCGGCAGCGCTGCTGCCAGCGTCTCCGGCTTGAGCGCAGCCTGACTTACCAGCAAAAATCCCACATCCTTATTGGGATTGCGATATCCGATATAAGCGTCATATTCGGAACCGTCCGCAAAGGTTACTTTCGTGTGCGTCCGCTTCAGACAGTGCGCCGCCGTCGCAATATAGACCATATTTCCATCCATCGCCACGATCACTCCGCTGCCGTCGCTTTCGTAGATCAGCCCGTTTTCATCCGGATCGCTGTAATTTACCACCTTCACATTATGACCATATGTCTTTGACGCTGCTGCATCCACCTGTTCCTGCAGGGCTTCTGCAGTCTTTTTCACCTGTTCAAAGGCTGCTGTTTTCTCCTGATTTGATCCTTTCGTTCCATATGCGCTCGCTGCCTGTGCCTGCATCGGCATCGCCGCAAAAACACCAATCATAACCGCAAAAAGCGCAAGTGCCGCTTTTAATTTTTTCATAATTATCCTCCGCTGCTTCTGATCACATTCCGATTCTTTTTCATTATATCCTCTCTCCGCCGTTGATGCAAGCCAGGCAAGAATTCAGGTTTAAAAAAAATAATTTTCGTTGTATACTATATTTTGGTATCCAGAAATTTATGCTGTCTCAGGCAGCAGCTGCTCCATCATGAAAGGCAATTGCAATGATCGATCCCAATATTATTCATGTCAACTACATCAAAAAAGAACCCCAGTCCGGCAGCTACCAGGGGATGCGCTACATGTTCACCAAAGGAAAGAACGATGACGGTGACTGCATGAATGTCACCATCTGGCCGGAACCTCTCTGCTATGTGAAAACGCCGGATTCCCAAAAGGAAATGAAACAGTTCCCGCTTACGCTGGAAGGCCGGGACCTGGCTGTAGAGTGGCTCAATGAACAGTATGAAGCACAAAAAGACCGCTGGAAGCCCTGATGGGTCCAGCGGTCTTTTGGCAAGCCGCTTCGCGGTTTATCACATCCGTTCCGGTGCTTCAAAGCCCAGCACATCGATGCAGGCCTCCAGCACATTCTTTGTCAGCAGCAAAACGGCAATCCAGCCTGCCTGCTGCTCTTTATTTTCTTCGGAAATAATCTTTGTTTCATGATAAAATTTGTTAAATGCATTCGCCAGGTCATAAATGTAAGCGCATACCTTATGAGGCGCCGCTTCTGCACAGGCATTTTCCATCATTGCATTAAAGCCTGCCAGCTGCAAAAGCAGATCTTTTTCGGAAGCGTTTGCCGGATCCATAAAGGAAAGTGCATCCAGATTTCCGCCCAATTCCTGATAACGATTCAAGATGGACTTGATACGAACGATGGTATAAAGAATATACGGTCCGGTATCTCCTTCAAAGGAAGTAAATCTGTCGATATCAAAAATATAATCCTTGCTGGCCTGATTGGACAGATCGCCGTACTTGATTGCGGACAGACCGATCACCTTCGCGGTTTCTCTTGCTTCCTCTTCGGGCATGTCCTGACGGCTCTCCACGATCTTCCGATACATTTCGTCATTGATATCCCGGATCAGATATTCCAGACGCATAACGCCGCCCTCTCTTGTCTTAAAGGGCTTTCCGTCCTTGCCGTTCATCGTACCGAAACCAATGTGCTTCATTTCAGTTTCAGGCTTTACAAGCCCTGCTTTTCTCGCCACGCGGAATACCTGTAAAAAGTGCATTTCCTGACGTTTGTCCGTCAAATAGATCAGAGAATCTGCATTCAGATTTTCCATACGGTCTTTGATGGTTGCAAGATCGGTAGTTGCATACAGCGCTGCTCCATCGGATTTTAAAATAATACAGGGAGGAATCTCCTTTGTATCAGTCTCTTCCTTTACATCCACAACCAGGGCGCCCTCGCTCTCATGCGCAAGACCGGATGCTTTTAAATCTTCCACCATGCCGGGAATGATCGGATCTGCATCGGATTCACCTTTCCACAGATCAAATTCCACATTCAGATTTGCATAGTTCTTCTTTAAATCCGCCACAGAAACATTGATGATGTGTTTCCACAGCGCCCGATAGCCACGGTTACCGCTCTGCAGCTTCAAAGTTGCTTCCAGCGCTGCTTCCTTATAAGCAGGATCTTCCTTGGATTTGCCGCTTGCGGTGGGATAAATCTCCTCCAGTTCAGATACGGTAAAAGGCGCTTCTGTCGGATATTCTCCATCAAAAGCTTCATCAAAATAAGGAAGCTCAGGCTTGCGCAGCTTTAACTCTGTGATGATCAGACCCATCTGCAGCCCCCAGTCACCCAGATGCACATCGCCGATGACATTGTGACCGTTATAGCGGCAGATCCTTTTGATACTCTCACCGATAACAGCGGAACGCAGATGCCCTACATGCAGCGGCTTTGCCACGTTGGGACCGCCGTAGTCGATGACGATATTCTTCACCTTTTCGGGCGCTTCCAGACCGAATTTGTCACTCTGTGACATCT
This sequence comes from Lachnospiraceae bacterium, assembly GCA_017482485.1. GTDB lineage: Bacteria > Bacillota > Clostridia > Lachnospirales > Lachnospiraceae > Gallintestinimicrobium. Next base: position 11,441 of record JAFUMV010000037.1, on the reverse strand, counting down.
TTGCCACATACGCTTTGACAAAGCTGTTCTTTAATTTCAGATTCAAAAATCCCGGTGCTACCGCGTTTACCTCAGCAAACACTTCGCTGTCTGCCAGACATGCTGCCACATCATTGGCGATCATGATCGGTGCTTTGTGATACTTCTTTGCGCCGGCCATCGCACCGTTACACTGATATTCGCACAGGTCAGGACGATTTGACACGGTAACCCGTCCCAGTTCTTCTTCATAACCGGCCTGCGCAAAGCCTTTTTTCATCTCGTCGGAGATGAGTTCCAGAAATTTCTTCATTATGCTCTCCATTCCGAAGCAGCTTCCATAAAGAAAGTGCTTCTTCGATCGGTTGTTCATTGACTTACAGCAGCTTTTTTTGAAAAAGCTGTGATCTGATATGTTCATACGCTGAACAATTATGCCTATTTTACCGTATTCCGGTATATTTTTCAACCGGAGATTAGACAACTGTTTCCATAATAGTTTACGTACCGCACTGTATCATCCTGCTGCCTGCACTCTTTTTCTGATTAAAGTTAAAGCTGAGCAAATACCCTTTGTCCAGGTGATAATCGTCCACGTTTATTCACGATACAAAAATAATGATTTCGTACATTCAGTTTATCATACCGCCAGGCAGTGGACAAGCATGGGATTACATATCATCAGGAAAGCATCCTCTCCCTCTCTGCCTTCGAATACGCACATCCGCAGTAATCCTGCCGGTACAGCCCATGTTCCCTGCTCAGTTCGATGGAACGCTGATAACCGCCCTTTTTCTTAAAATCCGAAACCAGATATTTCACGCCATACTCTTCACTCAGCCGCAGTCCGATCTCATTAAGCTTCTGCGCATTTTTCAGGGGACTGATGGTAAGCGTGGTGGTGAAATAATCATAGCCGCCCTCTTTTGCGAAAAAGGCCGCCTCCCGAAGCCGCAGCTCATAGCACTTAAAGCATCGTTCGCCGCCCTCCAGACACAGCTCAAGCCCTTTTGCGATCTCGTAAAAACGCTCCGGTTCATAGGCACCTTCCACAATGGAAATCCGGCTGCCCACCGCTCCATCGCCTGCAGCATCCAGCTGCGCATTCAATTCGGCAATCAGCCGCTTCTGCTCCTCCACCCGATGTCGATACTCTTCGGGCATGGAAATGTTGGGATTATAATAAAAAACCGTAATCTCAAAATACTTTCTCAGGTATTCCAGGCAGTAACTGCTGCAGGGCGCGCAGCAGCTGTGCAGAAACAGCCTCCTGCGGCAATCCGGCAGTCCTTTTATGATCTTTTCCAGTTCCAGCTGATAATTTATCTTATTCATCGTTCAATTTCCCGTCCAACTTTTGGCAGGCACAGACCTGTTTGCCTGCGAATTTTTGTGTTTACCGGTGCGCACTCTCACCGAGGCGCATTCATCATTTTGAATGTATATACCCCGCCCACAGCATTTTGCACTATTTTTGCAGCCGGATCAGGGGATTAGAAGGTTTCAAGACCATATAGTCCCCTTGAAGGCATTATCCCCTGTCAGCGCCAAACTTCATAAAATAAATACTGAAATTCTTCCATGAAACAGCCCGCCGGCGGCGTCTTTTCAAAGCAGAACCCTGATGAAAGCGTGTTCTGCGCAAAAGGCGCGGCCGGCGGGCGTTCTTTATGGCATCAAAACTGATATTACTTGAAATACTTCACGCCGGATTCGAAAATCTTCAAATCCTGATCGCCGTAAATGTTCATCGCAACAGATACGTCGCGGCGTTCGGAGTGCGCCATCTTGCCCAGGATACGTCCATCGGGAGAGGTGATGCCTTCGATGGAAGCATAGGAGCCGTTGATGTTCCACTCTTCATCCATGGAAACATTTCCGTTAAAGTCCGCATACTGGGTTGCCACCTGTCCGTTTGCAAACAGTCTGTCAATCCATTCCTTCGGTGCAACGAAACGTCCTTCCCCGTGGGAAGCGGGATTTACATATACCTTGCCAAGCTCAGCGCCCTGTAACCAGGGAGACTTGTTGGAAACCACCTTGGTGTAAACCATCTTGGAAATATGGCGGTTGATGGTGTTGAAAGTCAGTGTGGGAGAATCTTCCTTCTGCCCCACGATTTCGCCGTAAGGTACCAGGCCCAGCTTAATTAACGCCTGGAAACCGTTACAGATACCCAGACACAGACCATCGCGCTCGTTCACCAGCTTCATAACCGCTTCTTTGATCTTTTCGTTCTGGAATGCAGTTGCGAAGAATTTAGCGGAACCATCGGGTTCATCACCAGCGGAGAAGCCGCCGGGGAACATGATGATCTGGGCATTTGCGATATCCTTTGCAAATGCATCCACGGAAGTACGGATATCCTCTGCGCTTAAATTCTTGAACACTCTGGTCACAACATTCGCACCCGCGCGTTCAAAGGCCTTTGTGCTGTCATATTCACAGTTTGTTCCGGGGAATACCGGAATAAACACGGTAGGCTTTGCAATCTTATTCTTACATACATAAATGCTGTCTGCGCGGTAAACATCGGAATTTACAGCATCCGTTCCCTTTACAGCCTTGGTGGGGAACACTTTTTCCAGAGGCTTTTTCCATGCTGCCAGCGCTTCTTCCATGGAAATGGAAACTTCGCCGATGGTGAATGCTTCTTCCGCAGTTACGGTACCGAGCAGTTCATATTCTGTATCAATAAGGCTTAACTTATCGGCATCCACTTCTGCAACGATGTCGCCCAGACCGTTTGTAAACAGATCCTTTATATCCACATCATCCGAAATATTCACGCCAAGGCCATTCCCGAATGCCATTCTAGAAAGTGCTGCTGCAACACCATGGCTGTCCAGAGCGTAAGCGGAAACAATAACGCCTTCCGCCATCAGCTTGCTGATCTCATCATATAATTCCATCACCTGTTCATATACAGGCACATCGAAATCATCTTTTTCGATGTAAAAACGAATCAGTCTGTTGCCCGCTTTCTTCAGTTCAGGGGTTACGATATTCTTTTCTTTTGCCACATCCACTGCGAAGGATACCAGTGTAGGAGGCACATCGATATCATTAAAGGTACCGGACATGGAATCCTTACCGCCGATGGAAGGAAGTCCAAAGCCCAGCTGTGCATCATAAGCGCCCAGCAGCGCTGCAAAAGGCTGGCTCCATCTGGAAGGATCGGAAGTCATGCGGCGGAAGTATTCCTGGAAAGTGAATCGGATCTTCTTGTAATCACCGCCGTTTGCCACAATTTTTGCCATGGATTCCACAACCGCATAAATCGCACCGTGGTAAGGGCTCCAGCTGGACAGATAGGGATCAAATCCATAAGACATCATGGTTACGGTATCGGTCTTTCCTTTCAAAACGGGAAGCTTTGCGACCATAGCCTGCGTTTCTGTCAGCTGATATTTACCGCCGTAGGGCATCAGCACACTTCCTGCGCCGATGGAAGAGTCAAACATTTCCACCAGGCCCTTCTGAGAGCATACATTCAGATCAGACAGAGTTGCCATCCATGCTTTTTTCACATCTTTCGCTTCTACAGCCTCTCCCACTGCCGGAATCGCATATTTTTCGAAATAGTTATTTTCTTTGGAAGGAACATCCACAAATACGTCCGTTTCCTGATGAGCGCCGTTGGTATCCAGAAAAGCGCGGGCGATATCAACGATTTTCTTTCCTCTCCACTCAAGTACCAGTCTGGGCTCTTTGGTAACCACCGCAACCGGAACCGCTTCCAGATTTTCTTCCGCGGCATAACCTAAGAATTCTTCCACATCCTGAGGAGCTACCACAACCGCCATTCTTTCCTGAGATTCGGAAATTGCCAGCTCTGTACCGTCCAGACCCGCATACTTCTTGGGCACCTTGTCCAGATCCACAACCAGGCCGTCAGCCAGCTCACCGATTGCCACAGAAACACCGCCTGCACCGAAGTCATTACACTTTTTGATCAGTTTTGTCACTTCCGCTCTGCGGAACAGTCTCTGGATCTTTCGTTCGGTAGGCGCATTACCCTTCTGCACTTCTGCACCGCAGGTTTCAATACTTTTATCTGTATGCACTTTGGAAGAACCGGTTGCACCGCCGCAACCGTCACGTCCGGTACGTCCGCCAAGCAGGATGATGATATCATCGGGATCGGAATTTTCACGAATAACATTTCTTCTGGGAGCTGCCCCCATAACTGCGCCGATTTCCATACGCTTTGCAACGTAGTTGGGATGATAAATTTCTTTTACATAGCCGGTAGCCAGACCGATCTGGTTACCATAGGAAGAATAGCCGTTGGCTGCACCGCGAACCAGCTTCTTCTGAGAAAGCTTCCCCTTTAAGGTTTCGGAAACGGGAACGGTAGGATCTGCCGCACCGGTCACGCGCATTGCCTGATATACATAGCCGCGTCCTGAAAGGGGATCGCGGATTGCGCCGCCCAGACAGGTTGCCGCACCGCCGAAAGGCTCGATTTCAGTAGGATGGTTATGTGTTTCATTTTTGAAAAATACAAGCCATTCTTCTGTCACAGGGCCATCGCCGTAATCCATCTCCACGGGCACGACAACGGAACATGCATTGATTTCATCAGACTGCTCCATGTCGTCAAGCTTGCCTTCTTTTTTCAGTTTGCGCATCGCCATCAGCGCCAGATCCATCAGGCAGACAAACTTATCCGGTCTGTCTTTGAAAATGTCGGCTCTGGTATCCAGATAGCTCTGATAGGTTGTCTCAATGGGCGTCCTGTAGTAACCGTCTGAAAATTCCACATTCTTTAATTCGGTGGAAAAAGTAGTATGACGGCAGTGATCGGACCAGTAGGTATCAAGCACGCGGATTTCCGTCATGGAAGGATCGCGTTTTTCTTCTTTTGCAAAATAGTTCTGAATATGCAGAAAATCCTTAAAGGTCATGGCAAGACCAAGGGAATCATACAGCGCTTTTAAATCCTGCTCATTGAGCTTTGTAAATCCGTCAAAGATTTTTACATCAGCAGGCTCATCAAACTCTGTCACCAGCGTTTCAGGCTTATCCAGATTGGTTTCTCTGGAATCCACAGGGTTGATGCAGTATGCTTTGATCTTCTCAAACTCGTCTTCTGTCAGGTCACCGATGATCAGATAGGTAACTGCAGTCTTGATGATCGGCTCCTCATCAGCCTTCAAAAACTGCACACACTGTACAGCGGAGTCCGCACGCTGGTCAAACTGACCGGGCAGATATTCCACGGAAAAAACATGACCATTTGCCGGAATTTCGATGGATTCTCTGTAAAGAATATCCACCGGCGGTTCTGAAAATACGGTACGGCATGCCTGTTCAAACACTTCATCGCTTAAGTTCTCCACATCGTAGCGGATGAACATGCGCACATCTTCGATGCCGCCCAGATTCAGATAGTTTTTCAGATCCTCTTTCAGCTCCAGGGCCTTAACCGCAAAGCCTTCTTTCTTTTCCACGTAGATCCGTTTTACATTTCCCATTGTTCTTCTCTTTCTCCTGTTGTAGTTTATTGTTACTTTTCACACTTCTGCAACGATACCGCTCACCAGTGTGAGAAGCTCGTCATCCACCATGCCCTCTGTCACCCCCATCGTGCGGGCACAGATGCGAAGTCCTTCCAGAACGAACATGATATTCGCCGCAGCCGCCCTTACATCCACATCGTAAAATTCTCCGCTGTCAATTCCTGCCTCCAGAAGAGAAATCAGCGCATTGACACCATCATCAAATTTCGTCCGCATGGGATTGTCCTGCTTTGTCAGGCCTTTTTCAAAATAATATTCATAGACGGCAACTGAAAAGTCATCATTTCTGCGAAGGATTTCCTTTTTTTGTTCCTTAAAAAAAATCATGAGCACATCCGTGGCTGTCGCTTCTTCTGTCAGCTCACTTGAAAAAACATCATCCGTTTCCGACTCTTCCACACGCAGCACTTCCAGAAAGATCTCTTCCACACTGGAAAAATACAGATAAAGGCCTCCTCTTGAGATGTTACATGCCTCGACAATATCCTTCATTGTAACATTCTTATAGCCCTTCTCAATGAAAATGCGGCGGGCAGTCTTAACAATCAACTGTTTCTTCTGCGCTGATTTTTCGCTCATACCCAATGTCCTCAATTACATAACCCCAATACCCGGGCAAATATACGGCCCAAACCGTAAATTTCCACTATCGACATAATAACATAAAAATGAAAATTGGAATACCATGAATTGCATTTTTTTTCGTGAATACAATTATTTCTGCCTCTCTTCATATTCCCGTTCACGGTATCGATGATTCTTCAGGAAACATTAAGAAAAGTTTCACTTTGCCGCACTTGCACAAATGTAGAAATTTAATTATATTAATAGGAGATTTTGACACAATGACATATCATAACGAATTGATTGCGATGACACCCTTTTCTTTTCACAGGAGTCGATTGATGAAATATTTTATATTAACCTTAAAAAAAATGATCCGATATCTGTTAAAGCCCCTGTCTTTTGTTCCGGCGCTCTGCATGATGTACCTGATTTTTTCTTTCTCCGCCCAGCCAGGTGCCCAGTCCAGTCAGCTCAGCTTAAGCTTCGGCACCAGATTTATCACATTGCTTGACAAACTTTTCTCTCTTGACCTGAGTGCAGATCAGATCACTTACTACACTGCCCTTTTTCATGCCTATATCCGCAAGTTTGCACACGTTACGGAATATTTTCTGCTGGCGGTCTCCATCGCCCTGCCCCTGTACGTTTACCGCGTCAGAGGCTTCTGGCTGGTGCTGTGCGCCGGATTTTTCTGTGTGGCTTTCGCCTGCCTGGATGAATACCATCAGTACTTCATCCCCGGCCGCAACTGCTCTCCCAAAGATGTCCTGATCGACTGTATCGGCATCTTTCCGGGCATCTATCTCACGCGCATTCTTGGATTTCTGGGCCGAAAAACAATCTTTGCACCGCTTGCGCTGCGGCCTGCCAGGTCCGACAAAAATTACGGGTGAGTTGAGCTTACAATACCAGTTAATTCGGGAAATAGCAAAATTCAGAGGCCACAAGCACATGTAGGGTCTATACGAATTTTTATACTTGAAATACCCCAAAATGGCATCTATTTTTTGAATTTTTTACCGATTCGGGGCATATGCGTACAAAATCATCAGAAACACCCCGGAAAATGGCCAAAAGCAGGGTATATCAGACATTTCACGGCATATATACCCTGTTCCGGCAAAAATCCGGAACAAATATGGCATTTTCGGGGTATTTCCGCCATAAAATTCTGTATATGCCCCGCCCCCGGCTTTGAAGATTAAATTGTCACAGTTTTGACAAAGGCTTTGACAAAACTTCCCAAAAAATTTAAAATTAGGGCTTGCAAATTTCACAGCACCTGTGCTATAATACAATTCGTCAGTCCGGTACGGACGACATACAGGGGCATAGTTCAAAGGTAGAACAGCGGTCTCCAAAACCGTCGATGTGGGTTCGATTCCTACTGCCCCTGCTTTTTTATTGCTTATTATTAAAAATGCCGATAAACTTTGGGTTTGTCGGCATTTTTGCTGTTTTGCCCCCACTTTTCTGGGTTGCCCATGCCGCCGACTTATGAATGCATGACTAAACAGAGCGATCATTTTCTTTTACCGAATCACTTTTCTGCCATCCCGCATATTATATAGAAAACAAAAGAAAGGATTCCTGTTATGAGCATGCCTGTCATTGAATGCAGCAAGGTTGATAAATGCTGCGCCGCATCTGCTCTGCTTCAGTCAATCGCACTGGAAGAAACTGCTATTTCTCATATTCTGAATGCAGAAGGTGAAAAACTGCAGAAGGCTATTTCCATGCACACCTGCGAGCAGAAAGATCTGCTTGAAATCAACGACTCTGTTGGAAGCATGGTTGATAAAATCACCAGTCTCGAAATTGTTTTAAAGGCAAAATTAGAGCTGATCAAACCCATTCTCGATCATGAAGAATGCGAAAAAAAACACGGTGATTTCGAAGCATCCTTATGATTTAAAAGCTCTCAGATCAGCTTTTAAAAACCGCAGTTAAAAACTATGCCAAGTGCTGCCCGGCGCGTATTCCATCCTGCCGGGCGGCATCATTTCAATTACCCATCTGTTGACGCTTCCGGCAATCCTGCCACACTGGTCAGCAGTGACATTACTCCTGCCAGCGCCGCTGTGCTGCCCACAATCCATATGGTACCAAATATGGTACTGTTGTTTTTCCCTCAAATCAGCAGTATAATGAAATCAACCAACAAAACATTCTCAAAACAAAGGAGAATCCCATGAAAAAGACAAAATTATTCCTTTCTCTTGCCGCCATCTGTCTTACATTTCTTCTGATGCCCCAGACCGTTGAGGCTGCCGGATTTGTTCAGGATACAGCCGGCGTAATGTACCAGAACGACGACGGCTCCTTTCTGAAAGATTCCTGGGTACAGGTCGGTCAGAACATTTATCATCTTGATGCAAACGGCTATGTACAGTTTGGCTGGATTCAAGTCGGAAAATTGTGGTACAACCTTGGAACCGATGGCATATGCATCAATCCAAACGGTTCTGCAGCACCGACAGATACTGCTTCTGTACAGGCATCTGTCACCGCCTCCCCGGCAGCTGCCGCACAGGCATCCGGCACTGCAGCAGCTTCTCAGACCGCCGCCGGGGGCACCGGAAATATTTTCGCAGATGCAGGCTGGGTTCCTTTTCAAACAGCAGATGCCAACATCTTAAACAGCGGAGTGGCTGCCGGCTTTATCGGCTTCGATGGCGCCAAATACTGGGCTGAACCCACTTTTGCTGCCTATGCTGCTGCAGCTGCTTCCGGTACCGCTGCAGCCTCTGCTTCCGGCACTGCTGCTGTTACAGCAACTGCTTCTGTTCAAGCCACCGCTGCTCAGTCCCCTCAATATGTATGGCTTCCTGCTACAGGAACCTGTTATCATTCCATTAACAATTGCGGCAGAATGAATCCCAAACGTGCCACACAGGTAACTCTTGATGAAGCCATTTCCAGACATTATGAAAAGTGTTCTAAATGCTTTTAGTCTTTGACACTGCCCTGATCTTTACCGGAATACATTTTCATTTTCTGCGCACACTGGCCATGAAAAGAAGGTACGGACAATCCCCTCAGTGTACCTGGGATACACGCCCTTGTACACTGAGGGGATTTTTACTGTTTTAATATCTCTCATAAAAGCGAAAAATCTCTTCCAGATACGGCCCCAATACCTCATTGGGTGCCCGGTAGATCTCGTGACGCACGCCTTCCACCAGCACCAGCCGTCCATCTTTGACCCTGGAAATAAATTTCTCCTGCGCAGCTGCCTTTACCAGAACATCGTTTTGCGCCTGGAATAAAAGCAGCGGTGTCTGCACCTTTGCAGCCTGGATGGGGCTGATCACAAATTTTCCCGCATTGATCGCTTCCTTTCCCCAGTAGTAGCTGGCAGAACAGGTCTGATAATCTTCATTCTCCCTGCGTTTTTTCTGGTAATAATCATGACGCGCTTTCGAACTTGCCGAAGAATGTTCAAAAGGTTCCTCCGGATTAAATTCTGACTGAACAAACAGCCTCTCTTTTCCTTCTCCTTTTGCCACCTTCATATCGCAGATGATCCGCGCGGCCCAGGCAGGACAGCCCAGTTTTAAGCCCAGCATGGGCGCGTTGAGCACCGCAGCTTTGAAATCCTTCGGGTACTGCTCCAGATAAAAAGCGCCGATACAGCCGCCCATGGAATGTGCATATAAATACAGCGGCTTTTTCATACTCATGGGTTTTACAACGGTCTGTACAAACCGGTGCAGATCCTTCACATATCTGGTAAAAAGGTCAATGTGAACAATTGTCATATCCTCCACTTCCCGTACAGACTTTCCGTGTCCTCTGTGATCCATCACCGCCACCTGATATCCCTGTGCATAAAAGTAAAAAATGAGCTCATGATATTTCAGGCAGGACTCCGTGAAGCCGAAGCTGATCACAATTGTTCCCTTCGCATTTTCCTGTGGATAGAGTTCGTAATAAAGACCGTCCCGGGGTGCTTCTTCCATTTTTTCCGCTTCCTGCATAGAAAGCCTCTCCGTCTTCATCCGTCCCCATTTACGTATTTTTTCCAAAAAGGGCTCCACCTGTCCATCCATCAGTTCTTCCAGATGCGCTTCATCCAGGCATACTGCTCTGCTGCCCTGTTCAATATTTAATATTTCTGTTTTCATACATCCCAATCCCGTTCCAGCTTCTGTCTGGCAGCCAGCCTGATCAGTTCCACCGTGCCCTGAATGCCGAACTCGCTGCTGTCAATCAGCAGATCTTTTCCTTCCTTCTGATCCCAGTTGCGATCTGTGAAATATTCATAATAATTCCGTCTGGTTTTGTCCATGTGACGAATTACCTTCTCCGCCTCTTCCTTTTTAAAACCGTATCGTTCCATCACCGTACGGGTTCTGTAATCAAAGGGTGCATAGATAAAAACTTTTAATACTTCATGCCTGTTTCTGAGCACGTAGTCCGCCCCTCTGCCGACAATGACACAGGATTCTCCCCGTTTTACAATAGATCGGATTACCTCGGCCTGCGCTCTGTAAATTTTTTCATTTTTATTTTCCTGAATCAGATCAATTCCCGGGCTAAGCTCCAGAAAGCGGCCGATCAGTTTTTCATCCGCGCTTCCGACTACAGACCGGTCCATCCCGATCTTTTTTGCCGCCATATCGATCAGATTCCGGTCATAAAAGCCGATTCCCAGCGTTTCAGAAAGCCGCTCTCCGATTTCCCGTCCATTACTGCCAAAGCTTCTTCCAATTGTGATCACCATCTGCCGTTCCATCTTTTGCCCTCCCGTTTTTCATTTGAAATTCGAAATTGCCATATCTTTTATTTCAGTATAGCCGATTTTCTCAGGATAAACAAGCGTTCGGCCCGATATCTCATTACAAATTTTCTGTAAAAATCAAGAAGGCCAAACACCTGCTGACTCATTTTCTCAAAATGAACTTTTACGAATTTTTTTATTTTTCCTGCAAAGACTATTGCTGTAACATGTAAATTTTCATGCATAAAAAGGAGAATTCTTATGGAATACGATCAGAATATATTCCCGGCTGACGAATTTTCCCAGGACAAACCCTTTGACATGGCGGATGACACAGTCATATCCCCTGATGGGGTAAATCCTGTGGCAAAGGACGAAGAAGATCCGGAAGCAAAAAACGGCCTTGAAGACGGTATTGACATTCATTTTCCCGGCGCAATCCCTCCGGCTTATTTTCCCGGCTTTCCGGGCGGTCCTTCCATCGGGTAAATGAAAACGGAAGTTTTCTGAATCGGATAGGGGGATGATTAGTCCCCCTTCCACACCACCCGGCATACCGTTCGGTACCAAGGCGGTTCAATAGTTTACACGTACTTTCAGATAGTGGGCTGACATGGATGGATATCCAAGTTTGTCCACTATTATCG
>JAFUMV010000036.1 GCA_017482485.1 Lachnospiraceae bacterium | reverse complement strand
TATAAAATTTCTTCGTAATAGTCCGTGAAAATATTTTGTAAGATATTCATAAGACTATTATACGGGAAAAAGAAGCAAAAAGAAACCCCACCCCTCAAGATTGAGGGGCAGGGGAGTTGAATAGGCGAAGCCTATTTTTTAGCAATAGAAATTCAAAGCTGCCTGCATTCAAAAAGATGCCTCTTTTATACCGGGTACATTGATATGTAAAAGGTAATTCGTTATAATAATTATAGCAATAAAAGCTGTTTGTTGGAAGAAATAGGCAGATATAAACATGCCTGTTTCTGAGCGGAAAGGGGGGACTGGTATGCACTATATTTCGGTCAAGCAGGAACTCATCAAATACATATCCAACCTCAATCCAAATGAGCGCATTCCTTCCCGGAGCTTTATCTGCGGCAAGTGGAAGATTTCCAGAAAAACAGCGGACAAAATTATTGCTGAAATGCAAAGTGAAGGTATCGTCTATTGCGTCAAAGGCAGCGGAACCTTCATTTCCCCAAAGCGCTATCGTGAGTGGAAAACAGTCGGAAATATGGCGGACAAGCGGCACTGGGCTATTATTATCCCGGACCTGTCCTACAGCGTTTACCCAAAGGCATTTGCCGGAATTGAAAGCTTTACCAAGGAGCACAACATTGATTTCGTGATCTGCCAGACAGGAGATGATGTGGACACGGAATTCGCGATGATACAGCGCGAGATCGCATCCTGCATTGATGGTTTGATCATCGTTCCCGCCATGACGACCACTGAGAATTTTCGGAACTATGACTATATTGTACGTTCCGGGACACCGTTCGTGTTCTGGCAGCGGAGCGTGGATTATATGCCCAATGTACCGCAGATGCTGCTTAATGGTTATTATGGAGGCTATATTGCCACAAAGCATCTTCTGGATAAAGGTTATCGCAGGATTGCCTATCTGGCACCTGAACGCTTTCGTTCCAGCATGGATCGATATATGGGCTACTGTGCGGCTTTACAGGAGGCGGGCATTTTGGAAGAACTCGCCTGGGTCAGTATCGGCATTCCTGAGAATGCAGGGCGGGAATGCGCTAAAGATATGCTTATGCTGCCCAACGCGCCGGACGCTTTTGTGTGCTATGTGGACAGTCTGGCTGCCGAGGTGGTCCGGGCTGCGCAGGAACTGGGACTTCGCATTTCTGATGATGTGGGCATAATCGGCTTTGAGGGTGTTACCTCTTGGCTGGATGAGGCTTTCAGCTTCGGTCTGACATACGTGGATATCAATCGCTTCGCGTCGGGCCTTGCTGCAGCGCAGACTCTCTGGGAGCTGATGACACAGGATCATCCGGAGATTCATACGCGCATCTTTGCACCCAAGTTATGTGTTCATAATACATGCTGCGGCAAGAAGGAGACGCAATCCTAAAAAATCCCAAACCGAACTGAATATTAAAAAAAGAAGGGGGTGGACAGACCTTTAATTTAGTGTACCCAAAAATCGGTACAAATGTCGTATCAGCCGGATTTCACTGGGGTATGTGAAACCGGAAAAAACAAAAATTGACAGTTTTTCAGGGAGGAATTGTAATGAAAATGATGAAAAAATGGAAAAAATTGTTTGCATGCTGCCTGAGCTTGACAATTGCAGCAACTGCGACCGCCTGTGGCGGCAATGCAGCCACCGATGCAGATGCAGGCGCTGAAGTCAGCGGTGCGGAAGCCGTTGAAAGCGTAGTGGAAGAGACTTCCGAAAGTGCTGCAGAAGGGACTTCCGAAATCGCCGAGAAGGAGCCGATTACAATCTCGATTCTGCTTCCCCAGAACAATGCGCTGCGTTCTGCCATGGACACCACGAAAGTGTGGGATTACATCGAAGAAAACACCGGCATCCATTTCGAGATTGAAGTGCTGCAGAGCTCGGAACAGCTGGCCGGCATTTTCGCCAGCCGTGACTATCCGGATGTTATGGCCCGTGTGGGCGTGACCGCTGATCAGCTGGCTACTGCGGCAGAAGCAGGAGATGTGGTGAAGCTGGACGATTATTTCGATACAACATTGTCTGGCTGGGGAGATTTCTTTGAAGAATATCCGAATGTATACAGAATCGAGCAGGTTTATGATGGCCTGTATTCCCTGCCCTGGGCTATGCTTGGTCATTATGAGCGCGGCCTGCACACCCAGTGGCTGTACAACGATGTGTGGCTTCAGGAGCTTGACCTGGAAGTACCCACAACCATCGCAGAATTTACAGATGTGCTGCGCGCTGTAAAGGCGGCTGCGGGCACCGGAACCATTCCGGAGGATGTGATCCCGTTCTACTTCCAGTTTGGTGCCGCAAATATGATGAATGTGTTCCGCACCTTCGGCATGCCTGTGACGGAGAGCACCTGGCTGTATGTGGATGAAGCGGGAGAAGTGGTTTCTGCCTCTGTAGATCCCAAAATGAAGGACGCGTTAAAGTGGCTGACTGAGCTTTATGCGGAAGGGCTTATTCCTCCCGAAGTAATGACTGATGATGCAAATGCCAGTCTGGTTAAGGTGGCTTCCGATCCTCCGCAGGTGTTCTGCCATACAGCTTTCTCCAATACGGCTGTAAACAACCTGCCCATGGCTCCTCTGGACCCCGGCACAGGCGAAAAGGCATATGTAGTCAACAGACCTTTTACACAGAACAATACTTATTGCTGTATCGTGTTCAACAATGATTCTGAAAAAGTGGAGCGCATTCTGGAATTTTTAGATTGGGCTATGAACGATGAGGTGATGCTCACCATCAACTATGGTCTGGAAGGCGTTGTCTGGGACTACACAGAGGACGGTAAATATCAGCTGAACTTCTGGGAAGAGTCTCCTGAGCTGATGGCGGAAAATGCGGAATCTCTGGGCCTGCTCAACAGCTGGTTTGGCGCATTTGGCTCGAAATTCTATGAGAATTATTACTATCCCGATGCAGAAGTGGAAAACACCCGTGAATGGGCCATCGACAACATTTACGCTGATTATCTCCCCTCCTGGGACAGCACTTACATAAGTGCCCAGCTGGATGCAGACGATCAGACCCTGATGAATCAGCTCTACACTGATCTGAACGGATGTCGAAATGAAACCTTTGCCCGCTGGATTACCGGCCAGGGTGATATTGATGCTGAGTGGGATGCGTATGTTGCGGAAATGGAAGCCTACGGCCATTCTGAATGGCTGGAGCTGAAGCAGAAGGCATATGATAAGGCTACCGGCAGATAAAACCGGAAAATCAGACCAGGGAAAGAATTCCGGAGCTTTCCCTGGTCTGAAAAGACGTTTCGGAATGGAGGTTATCAAGAAAAAAATCAAGGCAAACTGGCAAATTTATCTCTTGCTGCTGCCAGTCATTCTCTATACGCTGATTTTTAATTACATTCCTATGGTTGGAAACGTGATTGCTTTTGAAGATTACAAAACCTTTAAGGGGATTTTCGGCAGCGAATGGGTGGGGCTGAAGCACTTTCTCCGCTTTTTCAGCATGAAAAAGGGCATGACTGTTTTGTGGAATACGCTGCGTATCAGTATCTATCAGCTGATAGCGGGATTTCCGCTTCCTGTTATTCTGGCGTTGATGATCAACTCCTGCAAACACATGCGCTTTAAAAAGATCGTTCAGACCGTTACCTATGCACCTCATTTCATTTCTACGGTGGTTATTGTAGCAATTATTAATGTTTTCTTTTCTCCGAGTTCTGGTATTATTTCCAATCTGCTGAATACATTGGGGGTCATTGACGGACCAATGAACACACTTACCAGCGCTTCGGCATTTCCGCACCTGTATGTCTGGAGCGGCATCTGGCAGGGGCTGGGATGGAACAGCATCATTTACATCGGTGCGCTGTCCGGTGTGGACCCGGCACTGCACGAATCGGCAATCATCGATGGTGCGAATAAGCTGCAAAGGTGCAGATATATCGATTTTCCGGCCATTCTGCCCACCATAGTGCTGCTGCTCATCTTAAACTGCGGTCAGCTCATGTCCGTCGGTTTCGAAAAGGTGTTCCTGATGCAGAATTCGCTCAATCTGTCCACTTCGGAGATTCTGAGCACCTATGTCTACAAGCAGGGCATGCAGCAATCACAATACAGTTTTTCTGCGGCTGTCAGCCTGTTCAACTCGGTGGTAAATTTTGCGATGCTGTTGATTGTGAACACGATTGCGCGGGTTCAGGGTGAAAATTCGCTGTTTTAAGCCGTACCTGCTGTGACAGGATATGCGCGGAATGAGAGGAAACATGAAAAGTAAAAATATAAGTTTTGATAAGACCTTTGACAGAGTGGTAGTGTGTATTCTGATTATATTCCTGCTGATCGTTGCCTACCCGCTGTATTTTGTGATCATCGCATCCATCAGTACACCGTCCGCAGTCGTCAGCGGTCAGGTGATCCTGCTGCCCAAAGGGTTTTCCCTGGAAGGCTATCGCAAGATCATTGAATATAAGCAGATTTGGAAGGGTTATGCGAATACCATTATTTATGTAATATTGCAGACACTGTTGTCCGTATCGGTGACCATGATGGCGGGCTATGCGCTGTCCCGCAAAAAATATCCGGGCCGTACGGCGATCACCGTGTATTTGACCATTCCCATGTATTTTTCCGGCGGTCTGATTCCCACTTACCTGTGGATGGATAAAATGGGCCTGGTGGGTAATCCGCTCGTAATCGTCCTGCTGGGCGCAGTGAGTGTGTATAACGTGTTCATTGCACGCTCGTTCATCGCTTCCAACATACCGGACGAGCTTTATGAAGCGGCAAGCATGGACGGATGCTCGCACGTAAAATTTTTTCTTTCGGTAGTTCTGCCGCTGTCACCGGCCATCTTGGCGGTGCTGACGCTGTTTTCAGCCGTGGGACAGTGGAACAGCTGGTTTAACGCTATGCTGTACCTGAAAGATGAGGCCCAGATGCCGCTGCAGGCTGTGATTCGACAGCTCATCACCAGTCAGAGCGCCCTTGCCCTCGCTACGGATACCGGTGCACTGCAGGGGGAAGATATGGTACAGCAGGCCTTGCTGACAGAATCCATCAAATATGCGGTTATCATCGTGTCCACGCTGCCGATTATGTGTCTGTATCCCTTTGTGCAGCGCTATTTTGTGAAAGGAATTATGATAGGATCGGTGAAAGGATAATAAAAATATGAATGACTTGAAAAAAAAGCTTGCAGCCGGACAGGTGGTTCTGGGAACCCATATCTGCCTCGACAGCAGCGTACTTACAGAAATTATCGGAAAAACCGGTTATGATTATCTGTGGATTGACCTGGAACATACTTCTTTTGGCCTGGATGTGCTGGAGCAGCATTTGATTGCTGCCCGGGCAGCCGGCACACCTGCCCTTGTCAGAGTGCCGTGGAATGATCCGGTACGGTTGAAGCCTGTGCTGGAGATGGCGCCGGCGGGCGTGATCATTCCGATGGTCTGCTCCTATGAGGAAGCGGCAAGTGCCGTGCAGGCCTGCCTGTATCCGCCCAACGGAATCAGAGGATATGGCCCAAAATACGCCTCTCAATACGGCAAGGTGCCGCTGCACGAATACCTTTCAAATGCGGCGGAGGCTACCATGCGCATTCTGCAGATTGAGCACATTGACGCTGTGCGCGATCTGAAACGGATTGCCAGTGTACCGGGAGCGGACGCTTTCATAATCGGTCCCTGCGATCTGGCGCTGTCTGTAGGAAGACTGGAGGAAATGGAAGGTCCCGAGATGGATGCTTTGTTCCGGGAGATTATCGATACGGTGCATGAGGCCGGAAAACCTGTGGGTGTGTCCTACGGCCTTTGCTCGGAGAAAGAGATCGCCCGCTGGATTGACCGTGGTGTGGATATGATTTCTCTGGGCTGCGAAACAGACTTTATTATTACAGAAAGCGAACGACTGCTGAATTCCATGCAGAAGCTTGCAAAGAATGCGAAAAACGTATAGGAGGGCTGGAACTGATGAAAGGAAAGACATGTTGGCAGGAGCGCCCGCACAAAAGTGCGTTTGATACCTCAAGTGTGCCGGATATTTGCCGCATGGCACCTGGTGAAAACGATCTGTTTTTGCAATGGCAGGACCCGGTTTGCGGTCAGCGCTATCAGGTTGCCTGGCGCAGCCAGAACTTAAACCAGCCCTGGCAGAGCTTTGAAGTGGAGGGCTGCGAGGCGCGCATCGAAGGTCTGACTTCCTGGATGGATTATGAGGTGCGCGTTGTGCGGCAGGACGGAACAGCAAGTAAAACCCGGCAGTTCAAGCCTGCGCCTGTTCCCGGAACGGTCATCAATTATCTGCATCCAAAGGATAATCGCTATGCTTTTTCGGGAAAGACATTGGGAAGCCCCAGTATGGTCCGCCTGCCCTCCGGTGCGCTGATCGCCGGGATGGATGTGTTTGCGGGGGGAGCACCCCAGAATTTGTCCATGCTGTTCCGCTCGGAGGATGATGGTGCAACGTGGACCTATCTGTGCGAACTGTACCCGCTGTTCTGGGGAAATCTGTTTGTGCATAACGGCAGGCTGTATGTGATGGGATGCTCTACGGAATACGGTGATCTGGTGATCGGCGCTTCCGATGATGAGGGCTATACCTGGACAGTGCCGACACGCATCTTTTACGGAAGCTCTACTGTGGGTGCGGGCTGGCAGCAGGCAACAATGCCTGTATTGCGCCATGGCGGGCGGCTATGGTTTGCGGTGGAATATGCCGGTCATGGTGCAGGAGTGGAACATGCCGGCAATGGTATGCTTTCCGGCGCCTGTGTGGTCTCCGTGCCGCAGGACGCGGATCTGTTGGATCCCGCCAGCTGGTCAGCCACGCTGCCGGTAGGAGTAAACCATGCCTGGCCGGGCGCACCGGCAGGAGAAATCCGCAGCATTGCCGAGGGCAGTCTGATCGTGGACCGTTCCGGAGAGATTCACTGCATCCTGCGTCTGAATATGTCCGGCCATGATCCCAGAGACAGTTATGCCGTTGTGCTGCGGGTAGATGAAAAGAATCCGGAGGCGCCGATGACCTTTGTGCGCTATATCTCCATGCCTTCCGGTTTTAATTCAAAAACTCATATTCTCTATGACGCGCAGACGGATTTGTATCTGGCAATCGGAAATATCTGTACAGATCCTGCGCCCATGTTTCAGCGCAAAGTGCTCAGTCTGATGGTTTCAAAGGATGCGCAGCATTGGCGCGTTGCCGCAAATCTGCTGGACTACAGTAAAGAAAATTCCGCTGATGTGGGATTTCAGTATCCTTCCTGGTTCATTGATGGAGATGATATCCTGATGCAGGTGCGTACCGCGATCAACGGCTCACGCAACTTCCATGATGCCAACTACAGTACGTTCCACCGAATAGAGCATTATAAGGAATTACTCAGCTGAACTCCGGCTGCGATGAAAAATGGAGTAAAGATCAGAAGTTCAAATGCCGCTGAGGCGGCGGAATGGAGGAATATATGAAACTGCAATCTCCTGTAGAATTCTTTGGTTTTGAACCCGGCAGCGATTATCATATGATTCTGTGGGATGATATCGTTGCATATTTTCAGCATTTGTCAGATAACTCTCCGTTTGTGGAAACACATGAAATCGGAAAATCAACTGAGGGCAAGCCGTTTCTTAGCGTATATATCACCAGCGAAGACAACATGCAGCGCCTGGAGGAATATCGCCGGATTTCCTGCAGACTGGCCGAGCCGGAGGGCTTGAGCACAGAGCAGATCGAAAAACTTGCCGACGAAGGAAAAGCAGTCTGTGTGCAGACCTACAGCCTGCATGCGAACGAGGTGGGCGGCACGCAGGCAACGCCGCTGATCGCCTGGGATCTGATCAGTTCTGATTCGGAACAGATCAGAAACATTCTGGAAAACGTCATTTTTATCATGATTCCCTGTGCCAATCCCGATGGAGAGGTGAACTATGCCAGCTGGTACCAGCGTTCGCTGGGGACCGTCTGGGAGGGAAGTCCTTATCCGGCACTTTATCATATTTATGCGGGACATGATAACAATCGCGACTATGTTCATGAACAGCTGGTAGAAACCAGGAACATCAATCGCATTCTCAATCATGAATGGATGCCCCAGGCGCTGATGGATCATCACCATCAGTGCCCGGAGGAAAATCGTATGAGCATTGCGCCCTGTGTCAATCCGAACTGGCCGGAACTGTCTCCGCTGCTGACGCGCGAGGAACAGGTATATGGTGCCCAAATGGCCTGTGCCATGGAAGAAGCGGGATTTAAGGGCATCGTATCCGGCGACAGCTGGTACAACACCTATCCGATTTATTCGCTCGCCAAGACCTGTATTCACAGCAATGTTGTCGGCATGCTGACAGAATCGGCTGATGCAAGAATTGCAACGCCTGTTAATATTCCAAAAGACAGATTGTGGCGTTATACAAAAAAATGCACCGAGTGCACCTCGCCCTGGGAAGGCGGCGAGTGGGGGCTGCCCGATATCGTTCGGCAGATTCGCAAGGTTTCCATCACACTGCTGGAGATCATGGCGCAGAATAAAAAAAGTGTGCTCAGACGGCGCGCCCATAAAGCCTTTGAGCAGGCTGAACGCGGCAGAAAAGCGGAGATCAAGGGGTATCTGCTGCTGAGAGAGCAGCATGATCCGTCTGTGCTGAACCGGTTATTGCAGATTTTGGACAGCCACCGCGTGGAATACCATGAGCTGGCAAAGCCCTGCATTGTGGACGGCGCCTATTACCCGGCAGGTACCAACTATGTATCCTGTGCGCAGGCTCGATATTCGCTGGTGGGGCTGATCTTTACAAGACATCCGTATCCGATTGAGCCAAGCACAGTGTGGGAAGATGGTACAATTCATGTGTTTGACTGCTCTTCAACCAATATTATCGATCCGATGGGTCTGAATGCGATTCCCTGTTATACGCTCCCCGGTGCGCTTCGCGCTCCCCGTGCTCTTGAACTTGCAGCGGATGATCAGATGCCTGCCAACGAAAATGCAAGCTTTCTCAAGGCGAACCTTCTTCTGGAAAAGCAGGATACCGTGTGGCGCAACGAAGCCGGTGACTTTTTTGCACAGCCGGTGGAAGGTTCGCATCCGGTCAGATCGCTTCGCATAGCGCTGCTTGCGCTGAGCCGCAACTGCAATGGATACATGGGCATGGCCAGGCTGAATCTTGAAAATTATCACTTCCCGGTCACAGTGGTTACCGACCGACAGATTCGGGCAGGTGCGCTGAAGGATTATGATGTATTGATCCTGCCCAACTATCAGAAGCAGGCCCTTGAAGAGGGAGAGTTTTTACGCGAGGGATGGCCGGAAGAATGGCGCACCGGACTGGCGAAGGATGGTGCAGAACAGGTCAAAGTATTTGTCGAGCGCGGCGGAAGGCTGATTGCCTGGGATAAATCCTGTTCCTGGGCGGTGGAACTGTTTGGTCTGCAGCTGAAGGATATGACCGGGGGAAAGGGCGGCAGCGGCGGTCTGTATGATGCCAATAACGCCTTCAACAGCCAGGGAGCAATCCTGAATGTTTGTCTGGAAAACAATGCGCTGACCAGAGGCATGCCTAAATATGCGCGTATCAAGCACAACAGCGGACCCGCCTGGCGGATTCGCGCTTATGAGAATGCCAGAGATTATGAGGTGATCGGACGCTTTGCCAAAGAAAAGGTGCTGAACAACGGTTTGCTGTTGGGGGAGAAATTCCTGAGTGACAACGATTGTGCCGTTCGCGCCAGAGTTGGCAGGGGGGACGTGATTCTCTACAGCTTTGATCCGCTGTTTCGAGGGCACTGCATGGGACTTTTTAAGCTGCTGTTCAACGCATTATATCAGGAAGACTGACTTTACATCAAAAGGAGAAGCGGAAAATGAAAACGGTTTTATTTCAGGGTGATTCCATAACAGATGCAGGACGTTACAGAGATGATGACACGAAATCAGGTCTTGGTTATCCGACCCTTGTAAAAGGCGAACTGGGATTTGACTATCCCAATCAGTATGTGATGATAAACAAGGGAATCAGCGGAAACCGCGTGGTGGATTTATATGCAAGAATCAAGGTTGATTTTATCAATTTAAAGCCCGATGTGATCAGCATTCTGATCGGAGTCAATGATGTCTGGCACGAATTTGGGGCTCATAACGGAGTGGACGCTGAGAAATATTTCAAAGTTTATTCCATGCTCATAGAAGAATTAAAGGCTGCGCTGCCTGATGTGAAAATCATGATTTTGGAACCTTTTGTTCTGAAAGGCTCCGGCACGGAAGCGCATTGGGACAGATTTCAGGATGAAGTGCAAAAAAGAGCCCAAAAGGCGAAGAGAATCGCCGAAAAGTATAATTTGTATTTTGTGCCGCTGCAGGAAAAATTTGATGAGGCGGCAAAGCTGGCACCTAACGATTACTGGCTGCAGGACGGTGTACATCCCACGACGGCAGGTCATGAAATCATCAAGCGGGAATGGATAAAGTGCTTTCGAAAGATGGAAGGACTGAAATAATTTGGCTCAGATATTGAAGTAAATTAAGGGTTAACAGAAAACCTCCAGGTCTGATCGGATTTGGAGGTTTTTCTTGTGCCATATGAAATTGTCGACGATGGACAGGAAAGAGGAAAAATGTGCATTTTACTCTGGAAATGATTCTGCAGTTGTACTAAAATGTAATTCATATTATATATTAGAAAGGATTGCGATCATGAAACTTGATTTAGAACAGATTCGTTCCATCTGTCTGGGAGCCGTGCGGGTTACAGAGTCAGAGAGCGGAGTTTCTTTATACCGATTTACAGAAGAACAGGAAGAGATATACAGACAGGCCAATGAAGATTTTTATCAAAAATCTTTTGCATCGGCGGGCATGAAGCTGTATTTCGAAACAGACAGCCGGTCTTTGTATTTGAAAGTAAATGTCACTCCGGGTTCATCGCGCAAATACTTTTCGTTCGATGTCATGGTCGATGACAGGATTGTGGGTTATCTGGATAATTTCAACGATGTAAGCCTGCCGCGTGATTATACGAAAGTCGAACTTCCTCTTGGAGAATTTTCCAAATCCTTTACCCTGGGGGAAGGAATCAAGAGAGTCTGTATCTATATGCCCTGGTCCGTAGCGGCAGAAATCCGGGAGCTTTCTTTGGATGATAACGCAACGATTAAACCCATCAGGTATTCCAAAAAGCTGCTTGCGTTCGGGGATTCTATTACACATGGATACGATGCGCTTCGTCCTTCAAAACGATATGCGTCCACCCTGGCCGAAGCTCTTTTAGCAGAAGAAATCAATAAGGGCATCGGCGGAGAGATCTTTTTCCCGGCGTTGGCCGAAAGCCGGGATGATTTTGAACCCGATTACATCACGGTAGCCTATGGAACCAACGACTGGAGCAAAACAGGGGAAGAAGATTTCAAGAAAAGATGCAATTCTTTTTATGGGGCTTTAAGCAGGAATTATCCAAATGCCAAAATTTTTGCAATTACGCCGATCTGGCGCAAGGATTATCTGGAAGAAAAAGAATTCGGAGCATTTTATAAGGTTGCAGAAGATATTAAAAACATTGTGAAGGATTACAAAAACATTACCTGCATTTGCGGCTTTGAGTTCATTGCCCAGGATGAAAATTATTTTGGAGATTTGAGGCTCCATCCAAATGATGCAGGGTTTGAGTGTTATGCGAAAAGCCTTTTGGAGAAAATATCTGTTTGATCCCGGGCGTATCATGACCGGTCAGGTTTTCGTAACAACTCTCTAAAATTCGCATATGATAGCAGTATAAAGCATGCTTGAGGAGATAGAGAAGATGAATTGTCTTTGGGTATTAATACTGCTTTTCTGTTGCGGAAATCAAAACAGAGGCTGGTCGGGCTGCGGCAGCAGCTGTTGGAGGGAAGATGATTCCGGGTGTGGCTGTATGAGAAATGACAGCCGGGAAGGACGGAATCGGGAAGAACGCCGTGACAGCGACTGCGGCTGCGAACGCGAGGTGCGCAGAGAACGCCGGGAAGAGCGTCGTGAACGTGAAATGGATGAAGGCTGCGGCTGTGAACGTGAGACGCGCAGAGAGCGTCGGGAAGAGCGCCGTGAGATGGACGGAGACTGTGGCTGTGATGACAGAAGAAATCAAAGATCCACGTCACGCTATGACAGTTCCATGCGCAGCCAGGAAAATCCTGATGTGGTACCCGGCATGGGGCGTTCTGTGACGAATGGTTATGCGTCTTATCAGAATTCCTGAAACGGCATAATAACCAGGGAAAGCAATAAGTAAATCGTAGCAGTAATTTTGTACAGTCAGGGATTCCTGGCTGTACTGTCATTTGTCAAAACGTCGGAAATGAACCCGGCGTTTTGTTTTTGTTGACTTTATAGATTTCATCGTGTATAGTCAGAGGAGTTTGGAAAAGCAGTTTGGCGACTGAATAAGGGCAGTGCCAAACTGCTGTGTGATGCGGCGAATGTATTGGGTGGTGTTTTATACCGCGTCATGACAGAAAGTGAAAATGAGGATTTTACATGAGTGATTTGTTGAGATTTGAGGATTCAGGAATTGATGAGAGAATCCTGCGCGCGGTGACGGAAATCGGATTTGAGTACATGACTCCGATTCAGTCCGGTGCGATTCCTGTTTTAATGGAAGGAAGAGATGTGATCGGTCAGGCCCAGACCGGTACTGGAAAAACTGCTGCGTTTGGAATTCCGATGCTGCAGCGGATTGATCCCGAGGATAGAAGTCTGCAGGGAATGATTCTGTGTCCCACCAGAGAACTGGCGATGCAGGCGGCTGAAGAATTGCGCCGTTTTTCAAAATATATGCACTCCATCCGGGTGCTGCCCGTTTATGGAGGCCAGGATATTGTAAGACAGATTAAGGCCTTAAAGGGCGGTGTGCAGATCATCGTGGGAACTCCGGGCCGCGTGATGGACCATATGCGGCGTCACACCATCAAGGTGGACAATCTGAAAATGGTGGTACTGGACGAAGCGGATGAGATGCTGGATATGGGATTTCGTGAGGATATGGAATCGATCCTGGGACAGATTGAAGGTGAACACCAGACTGCGTTGTTTTCTGCGACCATGCCGGAGCCTATCCTGCGCATTACCGATCAGTTCCAGAAGAATGCCGAGCTGATTAAAGTGGTAAAAAAAGAACTGACGGTGGAAGCCATCAAACAGTATCTTTATTATATCCGCAATACGGATAAGGAAGCGGCATGTGCCCGCCTGATTGAATATTATGAATTGAAACGCTGCCTGATTTTCTGCAATACCAAAAGTATGGTGGATGAGCTGTCAGAAAACCTAAAGGCACGCAATATCACTGCAGAGGGCCTGCATGGGGATATGAGTCAGGCACAGCGTGACACGGTGATGAAGCGTTTCCGCAGCGGCAGTCTGCAGATTCTGATCGCAACCGATGTGGCGGCCAGAGGCATCGATGTGAGCGGTGTGGACGGGGTTATCAACTACGATGTGCCCCAGGATATTGAATATTATGTGCACCGTATCGGCAGAACCGGACGTGCAGGCAGAGAAGGTATGTCATTTACTCTGGCGAATGTGCGGGAATATTACAAAATCCGTGAAATTGAGAAAATCTGCAAAACCCGTCTGGAAGAAAAGAAGCTTCCGACCATTGAAGAAGTGCATCTTCACAAGCAGACTGCGGTGCTGGAGCAGATGAAGCAGATTATGGACGAAGAAAATACAGCCGACTATATTCGTGCAGTGGAACGCTTTGAAAAGGAGAGCGGTTTAAGCGCTCTGGAACTGGCAGCAGCTTTTTTGTGTGCCCAGACTGCGGTGGACGAAGAAGAAATTATCGAAGAAGTAAGGCCCAGACGCCGGGAAGAACGGAATTACGGACAGGATGGCACGTATGGCGGACGACGTGATGGCAGAGACCGCCGATACAGCAAAGATGGACAGCGCACAGGCGGTTTCGATGGAAGCAGAAATGAGCGCAGCTATCGCAGAGAAGGCAGCAGAAGTGATCGGGGCTATCGTGCGGATGGCACAAGAAAGTATGACAGAGGAGCTTACGGAGAACATGGCCGCAGAGGCAATGACAGCCATCGTTCTTACGAAGACAGGCGGTATACTTCCGACAGACATCAGGACAATGGACGCAGAAGCGGTGCAGCTAACAGAGGAAGGCAGCGCGGCGCCTGAATGCGATGTCCTCAGGATATCCCCATTCGATTCAAATTCAGTAAATGCAGTTTCATAGGATAATAAGCAAAAACGATCGGAACACGCTTTGTGTGTTTCGATCGTTTTTATGTGGGAGACGTTATTTCTGCAGGGTGCAGATATCCACCAAAGTTGCTTTTTCAGGGGTATAACCGCTTTTGATGATATCGGCCAGTGCCACTGCGGTATCCAGGCTGGTCAGGCAGGGGATGCCAAGCTCTACACTCTTTCTGCGCACCTTCACGCTGTCGCGGGCGGGAATACGGCCCTTGGCGGAGGTGGAAATGATGTAGTTGACCTTGCCGCTTTCCAGAAGGGCGATGGTGTTGTGCTCGGATTCGTGAATTTTATGCACCAGTGTTGCCTGCATGCCGTGTTCACGGATCACTTTGGCGGTGCCTTCCGTTGCATAAAGGTGGAAGCCAAGATCGGCAAAGCGCTGTGCAATTTCCGGAATTTCTCCTTTATCGGTGTCCCGAACGGTGATCAGAATTCCGCCCTTATGTGTGAGCTGGTAACCGGCACCCACAAGACCTTTGTAGAGGGCTTCTGTCATGGTGGGAGCGATACCAAGCACTTCACCGGTGGATTTCATTTCAGGCCCCAGAGTGGTGTCCAGTCCGGCCAGTTTTTCAAAGGAGAACACAGGTACTTTAATGGCCGTGTGCGCGCTGGCAGGATAGAGACCGGTACCATAGGGCATGTCTTTTAATTTTTCACCCAGCATGACTCTGGTAGCGATGTCCACCATGGGGATGCCGGTGACTTTGCTTAAGTATGGAACTGTTCTGGAGGAACGGGGATTTACTTCGATGACATAAACCTGACCGCCGCTGATGACATACTGGATGTTGATCAGTCCCTTTGTGTGCAGGGAGAGCGCAAGCCGGGTGGAGTAGTCCACCAGTTTCGCGGTCTTTGCAGGGCTTAAGTTCCAGGCAGGATACACCGCGATGGAATCACCGGAGTGAATGCCGGCGCGGTCAATGTGTTCCATGATGCCGGGCAGCAGCACATCCTCGCCGTCGCAGATGGCATCAACCTCCAGCTCTGTGCCCATCATGTATTTGTCGATGAGCACTAGGTTGCCTTCCATGTGGGAAAGGATGATGTCCATATATTCCTTTACGTCCGCATCGGAAAAGGCGATGATCATGTTCTGACCGCCCAGAACGTAGCTGGGGCGAAGCAGGACCGGATAGCCCAGACGATTTGCGGCTTCCAGAGCTTCCTGGGCAGTGTGAACCGTGGTGCCTTCAGGCTGGCGGATATGAAGTTCTTTTAACAGTGCTTCAAAGCGCCCGCGGTCCTCAGCAGCATCAATGCTGTCGGCGGGAGTGCCCAGAATCGGAATGTTATTGTCGGACAGCCATTTGGTCAGGCGGATTGCGGTCTGACCGCCGAAAGCTACAACGGTGCCGACGGGTTTTTCAATGCGGATGATATCCGCCACATCTTCGGGAGTCAGAGGCTCAAAGTACAGACGATCGGCTGTGTTGAAGTCTGTGGATACGGTTTCCGGGTTGTTGTTGACGATGACAACCTCGTAGCCGGCTTCTTTTAAAGCCCACACACAGTGAACGGAAGCATAGTCGAATTCGATGCCCTGGCCGATACGAATGGGACCGGAACCGAATACAATCACTACCGGTTTTTGAGAAGCATGTTCTGCAATAAAGCTTTCTGCCTCATCCTCTTCATCGCAGGTGGAGTAAAAATAGGGTGTTTCTGCTGCAAATTCTGCGCCGCAGGTATCCACCATTTTATAAACATAAGGCAGATGAGGGAAGGTTTTGCCGCCGCTTAAGCGAGAGATGGTTTTGTCCGGAAAGCCGTTCTGTTTTAATTCTCTCAAAAAGTCGGGCGTGATTTCATCCGCGCCAAGGCGTTTTTCCAGTTCACAAAGGTGGAGAATTTTTTCCAGAAACCATTCGTCCACCATGGTCAGGCTGTGAAGCTTTTCCACTGTAAAACCGCGGTAGAGGGCTTCATAAAGACCGAAAATACGTTCGTCATCACCTGCCAGAATTTTTTCAATCAGAGCATCATCGCTAAGAGCGCGCATTTTGGCATCCGCCAGACAGTCATGAGAAATTTCCGCACCTCGAACGGCTTTCATCAGGGCCTGTTCAAAGTTTCTGCCAATGGCCATGACTTCGCCGGTGGCCTTCATCTGAGTGCCCAGTTTTCTGGTGGCATAGACAAATTTATCAAAGGGCCACTTGGGAAATTTAACAACCACATAGTCAAGGGCCGGTTCAAAGCAGGCTTTTGTTTTGCCTGTAATTTCATTTTTGATTTCATCCATCCGATAGCCGATGGCGATTTTGGCAGCAACGCGGGCGATGGGGTAACCGGTGGCCTTGCTTGCCAGAGCCGAAGAACGGGAAACTCTTGGGTTCACCTCGATGACAGCATATTCAAAGCTTTCCGGATGGAGCGCGAACTGTACATTACAGCCGCCTTCGATGCCCATGGCCTCGATGATGTGCAAAGCGGCGCTTCGAAGCATCTGGTATTCTTTGTCCGCGAGGGTAACTGCGGGAGCGATAACGATGGAATCGCCGGTGTGTACGCCCACAGGATCCAGGTTTTCCATGGAGCAGATGGTGATGACGTTGCCGCCGCCGTCACGCATCACTTCAAATTCAATTTCTTTCCAGCCTGCGATACATTTTTCCACCAGAATCTGAGTGATGGGAGAAAGGCGCAGGCCTGCTGCAGCGATTTCACGAAGCTCGGATTCATTGTTGGCAATGCCGCCTCCGGTGCCTCCCAGGGTGAAAGCGGGACGCACGATGACAGGATAGCCGGTAGTGTGAGCAAAGGAAACAGCGCCTTCCAGTGTATTTGTGACAACGGAAGGAATGACGGGTTCACCGATGGCTTCCATGGTATTTTTAAAGGTCTGACGATCTTCTGCCTTATCGATGGTTTCCGGATTTGCGCCCAGAAGGGTTACGCCCTCCTGCTCCAGAAAGCCGTCTTTTGCCAGCTGCATGGACAGTGTCAGACCGGTCTGGCCGCCCAGAGTGGACAGAATGGAGTCCGGTTTTTCCTTCTTAATAATTTTCTTTAAAAAATCCAGCGTCAGAGGTTCCACATAAACATGATCTGCCATGGCAGCATCCGTCATGATGGTGGCGGGATTTGAGTTTACTAAAACGACCTCGAGGCCTTCTTCTTTTAATGCGCGGCAGGCCTGGGTGCCTGCGTAGTCAAATTCGGCAGCCTGACCGATGACGATGGGGCCGGAACCGATGACCATGACTTTTTTGAGATTGGGATTTAACGGCATTCTTTTGCCCTCCTTTCCATCAGATTAATGAACTGCTGAAATAAAAATTCAGAGTCGTGGGGACCGCCGCAGGCTTCGGGGTGAAACTGTACGGAAAATCCCGGAAAATCGGTGTAACGAACGCCTTCACAGGTGCCGTCGTTGATGTTGATAAAGCTCAATTCGGCATTGGAAGGAAGGGAGTCATTTTTCACCGCATAACCGTGGTTCTGGCTGGTGATGTAATTGCGGCCGGTCGCCAGATCCTTGACAGGCTGATTTGCACCGCGGTGACCATATTTTAACTTTTCTGTGTCAGCGCCGTTTGCCAGGGCCAGAAGCTGATGCCCCAGACAGATGCCGAAGATCGGCAGGCCGGTCTTGCACAGCTTGGAAAGTTCTGCTACGATGGAAAGATTTTCTTTCGGGTTACCCGGACCGTTAGAAAGCATGATACCATCGGGATTTAAAGCCAGAATTTCTTCACAGGTCGTATGAGCCGGCACAACGGTAAGGCTGCAGTTTAATGCGCGCAGCTTTCTTAAGATATTTAATTTTGCGCCGAAATCCCAGAGCACTACATGAAAACGGGGCAGCCCGGCGGGCATTTCATAAGGTGCTTTGCAGGTCACATGTTCCACGGCGTCTTCGATGCGCCAGTCGGAAAGCTTTTTCGCGTTTTCGGAAGTGGGAGCGGTAAGGGTGAGTCTGCCGTTCATAACTCCGTGTTCGCGGATGCGTTTTGTAAGATACCTTGTGTCAATGTCATAGATGCCGGGGATGCCCTGCTGTTTTAAAAATGTATCAAGATCCATCTGACTGCGGAAGTTGGATGGTTGTTTACACCATTCTCTGGTGATATAAGCGCTCATGTGAATGCCGCTACTCTCAAAATCAAGAGGGTTGACACCGTAATTTCCAATTAAAGGAAATGTCTGAACGACCATTTGTCCGTAATAACTGGGGTCAGTCAGTGTTTCCGTATAACCGGTCATTGCTGTTGTAAAAACGACTTCAGCGATGACGTCCTCTTTTAAGGGAGCACCAAAATGTTTGCCGCAAAGACTGGTTCCGTCTTCCAACTGCAGATATACAGTCTGTTCCATAATCCACCTCGTCCTTTGTTGTATAGTCGAAAAGGCGTCCATGAAAGGAACACTTTGCCTAAACCATAGTGTTTCTTTCATGAACGCCTTTGTTCATCTGAGGTATTATAGCATTCTAAGTTGGGTTGGTCAAGCAAAAAATTTATCCGTAGATATTGCTGATTCCCCGAATTTTTAGCGGCATAAGTCTCAATTTTATGATATGATATCTGGGAGTAAAAACTTATGGCTATAGGAACAAAAGACGTTTTGTCCCGGCATGCCAATTATTCAAAGGAGAATTTATAACAATGATCGCAAATTATCATACCCATACAACAAGATGTCATCACGCCACCGGCACAGAACGGGAGTACGTGGAACGGGCTATTGAAGGCGGTCTGAAAATTCTGGGATTTTCAGATCATACACCTTATCCCTTTCCGGAGGGACATGTTTCCGGCATTCGCATGAGCTTGAAGGAGATGGATGATTACACGGATACCGTGCTTTCCCTGAAAAAAGAATATGAAAGCGACATCGAAATTCACCTGGGCGTTGAGGTGGAATATTATCCCAGATTTTTTGACAAGCTGCTGGATTTCATGAAGGACTATCCGGTGGAATATTTTCTGCTTGCCCAGCATTATACGGGAGATGAACTGGAGGGGGTATACAGCGGTAAGGCAACTGATGATCCGGCCGTTCTGGAACGCTACTGCAGACAGGTGACAGAAGCTATGGAAACGGGGCGTTTTACCTATCTTGCTCATCCGGATCTGATCAACTTCACGGGAGATTCCGGGCTGTATGATTCGCACATGCGAACACTGTGCAGAAATGCCAATCGCTGTAATATGCCTGTGGAAATCAATTTTCTGGGACTGTATGAGGGCAGAAATTATCCGGACAGGCGTTTCTGGAAAATTGTTGGGGAAGAGGGCTGCCAGGTGATTTTCGGCGCGGATGCACACTGCAGGGAAGCGGTATGGAGACCGGAAGTGACAAAGCAGGCGGAAGAAATGGTGAAAAAATACGATTTAAACCTGATTGAAACCGCAGCGCTTGTAAAGCCGGTATGAAAATGTACGGCGGGGCAGTAATTGGTATTTGGAATAGCTGAAAGTTTTACAAAGCGGAGAAGCAGTATGGAATATTTCTGGTATATTATTGCAGCGTTGGGAGCAGGAATCGGAACAGGACTTGCCGGTCTGTCGGCGGCTACCGTTATGGTGCCCATCCTGATTGTGCTGTGCCCTTCTTTTGCTGGAGAAAACGGAGCCTATCAGGCGACGGCGATCGCACTGGCATCGGATGTGTTGGGTTCGGCAGTGACCACCTCTACGTATATTAAGAACAAAAATATTGATTTAAAGCACGGCTGGATCATGCTGGCATGTATCCTGAGCATGTGTACTGTGGGCAGTTTTGCAGCCTGGAAAGCGGGAAATGTGGTGCTGGGCAGTTTTTCCCTGTTTCTCACCTTCTGTATCGGTATCCGATTCCTGCTAAAGCCGGATACTCAGCGTAAGAAAACGATTTCAAAGGATGCGAAACTGGGATTAAAAGGCGTGGCGATTTCTCTGTTTTTCGGACTGACCATCGGGTTTGGAACCGGTTTTGTAGGTTCCGGCGGCGGTATGATGATGCTGGTGGTCTTTACGGCTTTTCTGGGAATGGAGTTGAAAAGTGCGGTTGGAACCAGCACTTTTATCATGACCTTTACCGCGTTAATCGCATCTGTCAGCCACATTCTCATCCATCCTGCGATTTTGTTTGAACGGTTTGATGTGCTGGTGATCTGCATCGTGG
Source organism: Lachnospiraceae bacterium (assembly GCA_017482485.1). Classification (GTDB taxonomy): domain Bacteria; phylum Bacillota; class Clostridia; order Lachnospirales; family Lachnospiraceae; genus Gallintestinimicrobium. The sequence goes on along the minus strand of JAFUMV010000036.1, from coordinate 2,269 downwards.
TGGCAACAGTTGCATCCCTGATTTCTGCCCGGTTTGCAAATCGTGTGGATAACCGGACGGTGGGGCTTTGTACGGGGGCAGTGCTGACGGTACTTGGTATATTTTTGATTATACTGCAATATCGGGATGCAATTTTCGGCAGCGAAATTATACGTCAGATTCTGCGCTGTTTTGCCAGATATCTGGTGTTCATTGTGACAGCGGCGGGGCTGTTATTGATCATAAATTTTACCTGCCATCCGCCCAGAACACTGTTTCGCAAGCTTCTGCATCTGCCGGCTTTTGCGTCTTCGGTGGTTTTTGTATACACAGCAGAAAGCTGGATTGGTGCCAGCGGCGCATCTGCTTTATTTGCACTGATTATTTATCCCGTTCTTACGCTTCTGGAAAAATGGAAGGGCTATGATGATCTGTTCGTTCAAAAGAAACCTGGTGAAGTGAAAAAGAGCCTGCTTTTGCTGTTTTTTATGACAGCTGTTCTGATCGCAGTCTGCTGGGGTGCTCTGGGACAGACCTGGCTTGCAGAAACCGCAATTTTAACCTGGGGAATGGGAGATGCGGCAGCTGCACTCGTGGGCAAGGCTATTGGAAAGCATCGGGTGAAAAAAGAGGACTGGATGCCGGGGCCTGTTTGGTGGATAGTCGGGCATGCCGATCCCAAAAAGACCTGGGAGGGAAGCGGCGCAATGGCGCTGACCGCCTTTGTGATCTGTGTATTTTGCCTGATCAAATCCGGTATCTTTTCTGTGCCTGCAGCTATAATAGCCGGGTTGATTGTAGCGCCGATTTCAGCGGTGACAGAGCTTGTCACCCATGACGGAAACGATACGGTGACGGTACCCGTGGTGAATATGGTGGTGCTGTATGTGATGATGGCGGTGTTGACGGCGTAAAATGCCTGACCTTGGAGAAGCCTTTACGATTTCTTCCGGATTTCTTTATCAAGAGCATAGCTGTTCCTACTATGAGAAACAGGATGAGATGAAGGAAAAGGCCAAAAAGCTTCTTCGGGATACCGATCTGTCAATCGATGAAATCAGTGTTGCGTACATTTCTTTCTGTATTGTCTGGGAGAACATCCGTATTTTTTTCGGAAAGCGGTGGAAAAATAATTCGGGTCATTAAATCCGCATTTATCTGCCACGGCAGTAATGCTGCAATCCTGTCTTTTCAACAGGGCGGCAGCCTCCAATAGGCGAACGTGGTTAATATATTCTGAAACGGACATTTGGCATTCCTGTTTAAAGATGTGCCGTAAATAGGATTCGGAGTAATTGACTGCAGCGGCAACATCCTGACAGGTAATAGGATTTCCAAAATTGTCATAAATAAAGCGCAGCGCATTTCCGAATAGCCTTCGAGAGGCAGTGTCAGCATTGTTTTGTTGGCGGCAATATTGATAAAGCTCAGAGAACATATATTCCAAAGGACGAATCATCTGTAAAATTTTGTTAAGCTCCGGGACGTTTTCGGAGAGCATTTGATAGTAGCTGTGAGTGTCGGGAACCTTTTGGATCATAAAATTCCGAAGCTTTTGGGATTTTTCAAGTTTTCCCTTATATCCGGAAACATTTACACACAAAAGAAACATATTATCATGCATTATAGGGATAATATATTCTTCTACACCTGCATAGCAGCAGGAATAATAAGGAGTGGAAATTTGTTTGCGGCAAAGGAGTTTTTTGTTGCAAATACACTTTCCCTTGGTTTGGGGGCAGGACTTTAGATAAGAACATATCGGTAAGATATGAACTTCATAGGTAAGCAAGGTGGGTAGACAGGGCATGAAGCGGTCACCAAAGCAGCTGACCATGACGGAGTATCCGCATTCCCGTAAAAAATCGATATAGCCAGTGATATCCTGCAGTATATTTACAGCCATGTATTCTTCTCTCCTTCTATGGAATGATAAGCGATAATTAAAGATTTAAAGCTGTTATTTCAATGTATTCTTTGTAAAATGATTATATAATAAAATAAAAAAGGATGCAAGCAAGGAGGAGAGTTTATGGATTTTTACAAAGAATCAGGAAGAGAAATTCCCGTTGTCGCTGATGTGGATGTGCTGGTATGCGGCGGTGGCCCCGCAGGTGTCGGCGCAGCGATCAGAGCCGGAAGAATGGGAGCATCGACCATGATTATTGAGGCACAGGATTGTCTGGGTGGTATTGCCACTGCCGGCATGATGTCGCATTGGGGCGGACGTTCTTCCAGTAAGGTACTGCAGGAGATTTTTGACCGTGCCTATGAAAAATGCAGTTTATTG
>JAFUMV010000035.1 GCA_017482485.1 Lachnospiraceae bacterium | reverse complement strand
TTTTGTTTTTGGCACCGTTTTGGCACCGCTAACTCTATTTTTCGCTATTCTTTCCACCTTTTTCAGGATGTAAAAAGGGCTTCCCGATTGCAACCGCCAAATAGCCGGTACCTTTCAAAAGTAATCACAACTGGGATAATAGACATATCACTATAAGTCAAAAAAGTTTAGTACTCAACTTTTTTGACCAGCTCTAGGAGGTAAGTCATGAAATCCCAAACAAGTTTAGTTGCACAGCAGACCCGTCTGAGTGAATGGGCCGCACAGGTCAAAGAATGCCAAAGCCGTCCAGAGGGTATGAAAATCGAATAATGGTGTCAGCTGCATGGCATCACAAAAGCGAATTATTACTGGAGACTCCGCAAAGTCAGAGAAGCTTTTCTGGAAGCCACTGATATCACTCCTGCATTTGTAGAATTACCGGTATCGTCCCCACCAGAACCAGAAGTGTCTGGAAAACCTGAGATCATCGCTGTCCTCAGGGGAAAGAATCACCTGGCTCTGGAAATCACAGACCCTGCATCATCTGCATTTATAAATACTCGGATAGGAGCAATGATCAATGCTCAATGACGGAACCGGATTCAAAAAAGTTTATCTGGCAACCGGGTTTACCGATTTGAGAAAGGGTATCGACGGACTTGCCAGGATCATACGTTTCCAGTTCGATCTGGATCCCTATGACAGGAATACCTTATTCCTGTTCTGCGGCAAACGTACTGACCGTATACGGGGGCTTATCTGGGAAGGAGACGGCTTCCTGCTTCTGTATAAACGCATAGAAAACGGAAATTTCAGGTGGCCCCGTACCGCTGATGAAGCACTGGAAATCAATCCTGAACAATACCGGATGCTGATGCAGGGTCTGGAAGTCATTGCAAAGCATCCGATCGAAGAAGTCCAAGATCCTTCTTTTTCTATGTGATTTGTACAAAACGTAGAAAATAAATTTTCTTTTAAACGCAGTTTTTTTCTGTACAATATAAACTTTTTTCAGTTATCCACATATAAAAGCCTGTTTTTCTTTGAAGCGTTCGTAACAATGTACAGACTTTTCAGTTTGTGGATAACAGTCATGAATATCTGAGAATACTGGATTTATCATCAGGTGTTCATGACTGTTATCCACCGTCAAAATGACGAAGGTAACAGTATACCGGAATGGCATATAGATGCCGTTTCTGTTATAATAGTCCTCAGAAAGAGAGGTTCCATTATGGCAGTCAGGTATACAGAAGAACAATTAAATACAGTAGATAAGTCGTTCCTTATCCAGCTTCTTCTGTCCCAGCAGGAACAGCTTGAAACGCTGACCAGAGAACTTCATGCCACAAATGAAAAGATGCAGCAGATGATGGAACAGATCATTCTTGCAAAGCAGGAACGTTTCGGCAGATCCAGCGAAAAAATGAATGATGCAGACCAGATCTGTTTTCTCGAGGTCGATGGAAACATCGTGTTCTTTAATGAAGCCGAGGCTGTAAGCAACCTTGATGCAGCAGAGCCGGAAGAGATAGAAGTTCCCGTTTCAAAACAGCCCAAACGAAAAGGTAAAAAGGACGCTGATCTGGCAGGTATTCCGGTAAAACGTGTTGACCACTACATGTCAGCAGCGGAACTGGAAGCTGAGTTTGGCACAAATGGCTGGAAACAGTTACCGGATGCAGTCTCCAGACGTTATAACTTCGTACCTGCAAAGGTTGAGGTGGAAGAACATCACACAGGCGTATATGCAAGCAAGTCCGATGGACATATGGTCAAAGCCGATCATCCCGGAGGATTACTGCACGGGAGTCTGGTATCTCCTTCCCTGGCTGCCGCAATCATTAACGGAAAATATGTGAATGCGGTACCACTATACCGGCTGGAACAGGAATTCCAGCGCTATGGTCTGAACATCACAAGACAGAACATGGCCAACTGGTGTATCCGCCTGGGAGAAGAATATCTGTCTGTGCTGTATGATTATCTGCATAAAAAACTGTATTCCTATCATGTGATCCAGGCAGACGAGACTCCTGTTCTCGTAAACAGAGATGGACGCAAGGCCGGTGCACAGAGTTATATGTGGGTATATCGTTCCGGACATCTGTATAAGGATAAACAGATCGTTCTCTATGAGTATCAGCTGACAAGAAATGCCTCTCATCCAAGAGAATTCCTGAAAGGATACGAAGGGATCTGTGTAACAGATGGATATCAGGTCTATCATACTCTTGAAAAAGAGCTCGAAGAGTTGACGATAGCGGGATGCTGGGTTCACTGCCGCCGCAGATTCAACGATGCACTGAACACGATAGAGGAGCCATTCAGAAAGAAATCTGAATCTTATTTGATCATGAAACAGATACAGGCGATCTATCGGGAAGAAAACAAGTTGAATGAACTCTCTTCTGACGAACGACTTAAGCAGCGACAGGTGGTTGTAAAACCTCTTGTGGATGCGTTTTTTGCATACATTAAAAAGCTGAAAGTATCAAAAAAGGATACATTCGGAGATGCAGTCGGCTATGCATTGAATCAGGAACGCTATCTGAGAGTGTTTCTGCAGGATGGCGATGTTCCGATAGATAACAATGCGTCTGAAAGAGCAATCCGCGGATTCTGTGTGGGAAAGAAAAACTGGCAGATGATCGATACGATCAACGGAGCTAAAACATCTGCAGTCATTTATAGTATCGTGGAAACAGCAAAAGCCAACAA
>JAFUMV010000034.1 GCA_017482485.1 Lachnospiraceae bacterium | reverse complement strand
CTTGATTGGCAGCTTTATCCTCCTGACTTAGCCTAAAATGGTTTCTGTTCGTTGGGGCAGAGGTTTGCCTTCACCTTCCTCCAGACCCTACCTCACGGTAACGCCCTTGGTGTTCAGCTATATCCTTCCCACTGCCGGGCGAATTCGGGACTTTCACCCGTTAGAACGTGCGCCCGCCGGGCGCACCAAAATACCGCTGCCATCCCAAACATGGATGACAGCGGTTCTCCGCTTTCCCCGAATTTTATTTGCTATGTAAGGCGTTTTTTGCAGCTGCAACTTTTCACAGGCTCCGGTATACGATCTGTCCTCCTGAGACCGTCAGCACACATTCGTACCCTTTCCTGTCCTCCATCGTGTTGCCTTCCCGGTCCGTCAGAGAATAGGGCTGATTGCCATAGCGCAGAACGGTAATGTCCGCCGGCCCGCCAACGCTCAGATGTCCCCAGTTTTGTCCCAGCGCTGCTGCCGCGTCCAGGGTCACCGCCCGCAGAATTTTCTCTTCCGGCACTCCCAGGGTCTTAAACATGCTCATGCACAGCGTCAGGCCATACCGGCCGCCCCTGACATACGCGCTGAGCTTTGTAATATCGCTGCTGATGGTATCCGGGAGAACGCCCTGTTCCACAGCCTTTTTCAAAACTGCAAAATCCGTATGCACATATCCGGCGCAGCCCGTGTCAAGAATAATTCCCCGCTCCCGGGCTTTCTGCAAAGAGGAAAAATCATCAACCGCCCCACAGCAGGGACCGCCGTGATACATGTGAGTCAGAATATCCCCTTTGGAAAGCACATTCAGCGTATCCGCCATGGAAACAGAGGACTGATCCGAGCAGTGAACCATCACTTTCAGTCCCAGCCTGCGGGCATACTGACAAACCTGCTTCAACGGAACAGTATCCGCAACTTCATGATCGAAGTAGACTTTCAGACCAATGGTTTTATCACCGAACTTCTGCACATTTTCTTCGGCAGCTGTCAGGTCCGCAGTATTATTCCGTATGGGAACGGCTGCAAAGACCACATTTTTTACCATCATATTATCCAGCTCTTTGCGGCTGCCGAATTCTGCACCGCAGTCCGCTGCCGCGGTGACGCCAAAAGGAAAACAGGCCATTTCCGCCTGCATGCCGTACAGATCCGTGGATATACCCTTAAAATGAGTATGAACATCCACCAGGCCAGGGCATACCAGCGCACCTGCAGCATCGAACACATAATCCGCCAGCCGCGCCGCTTTCCCCAACGCCCCCGTTTCTGTCAACGGCCCTGCTTTTCCGGGGGATGCAACGTCCCCCAGGGCCTGAATCCTTCCGCCATCATCCCAGAACAGGTTTCCTTCCATGAACCGGCTGCCGTCCCAGATGCGGCCGCCGGTAATGCAAAAGCTGCTCATACGGTCTCCTCTCTGTCAGACTTTTGACCAGTCAAAGGCGAAGCCCAACGGCATCACATCCTTCTGACACAGATCCTTGAAAACAGGACCGCAGTCTTTGGGCGAAACGACATTATTGATAATGGGTCTGATCTGCATCTTTCCGGATTCCACAAACCGCAAAATGGTACGAAAATCATCATGCCGCGTCCAGTATCCGGGGAAGGATTCTCCGGTTGGGCGAACCCAGTTGTGGGCGCCGATCAGCTGAATGCCGGGACGGTGAACCTCACTGTAAAAATCAATGGGGCAGTCCGATACACGGGTACAGCCGGTCAGGGAAATGCGTCCCCGATAGGATGCCACGGACAGCGCCTGTTTCAATGCTTTGGAGGAACCGGTGACTTCCACGTTGGCATTGATCATACGGCCCTGGGTGATTTCCCGAACCCTTTCCTTAAAATCGCCCTCCGCAGGATTCAGCGCATAGTCAGCGCCCAGCTGCATGGCGATCTTACGGCGGTCTTCATCAAAGTCTGCAGCGATAACCGGCAGCCCGCCGCTTAAAACTGCGGACTGCAGCGCGAACATACCGAGGATGCCCAGTCCGGTGACCATAACCGTCTCACCCATTTCCAGGCGGGTCTTGCGAAGCCCCTGAACCCCCATGCTGCCGATGACAACGAAAGCCGCATCCAGCTGATCCACATCATTGTCAAAGGGCAGGTAGCCGTCGCCGTTTTTCTTAAATTTCGCTTTTACAAACTGACTGTGCCCCTTATGGTCTGTCAGCACTCTGTCACCTTCCTTTACATCCGTCACATTTTTCCCTACAGCCACCACATGGCCGCTGCCGGAATAGCCCAGAAGCTTCGGAAAATCAGGATGAATGTTGGGAGGGTTTAACAGGCACGCTTTTTCCGTGCCCGCGCTGAGAGCCGTATAATCAGTACGGATCAGAACCTCATCATCCTGTAAGGGTTCCATTTCCACTTCCACCAGCTCTGCAGTTTCCAGGCTGGTAAACTGAATCTGTTTTGTTTTCATATTACCGTCTCCTTTTATTTTTTCACACGCAAAACAACCTTGCCCACGTTTTCGCCCCGCTCCAAAATGGCGTGAGCAGCTTCCGCTTCCTGAATGGGAAGAACTCTGTAAATGCTGGGGCGAATGGAACCGTCTTCGATTTTTGGCCAGACATTTTCCACCACCTGTTTGAGAATCTGCGCCTTCATCTGAGGTGTCTTATTGCGCAGCTTGCTGCCCACCAGATGCAGTCCCTTATCCAGCACAGGACGTAAGGGAACCGTGGTCTCAATTCCCGCCAGAGTGGAAATTACAATCCAGTAACCGCCCCTGGCCATGTAGGGAAGGCTTTCTCCCAGCAGTCTGCCGCACAGGCAGTCCATTGCCACGTTAACGGGATGCCCCTTCGCCTCTTCCTGTTTTAAAATCTCCGTCACATCCTCGGTGGTGGAATTGATGATCACATCCGCTCCCAGAGGCCGTATTTTTTCCCGCAGCTCATCGGACAGCACGCTGGTGATCACTCTGGCACCAAAGGCCTTTGCCATGGGAATGGCCACGCTGGCCAGCCCGCCGGCACCGGCAGGAATATAGGCGGTCTGTCCGGGCTGCAGATGCCCTTCCAGAAACAGGTTTAAATAAGAAGTAGCGTAAGCTTCCGGCAGGGCGGACGCTTCCTCCATGGAAAGCCCTCCGGGCACCGGCATCGCCATGTCATAACGGATTGACACATACTCCGCATAACCGCCGCCGCCCAGCAGCGCACAGATGGAATCGCCAATCTTCCAGCTGCTCTCTTTTTTCGCGGTTTTTCCCATGTCCACGATCTTTCCCGCGATCTCCAGGCCCATCCACTCAGGACAGCCTTCCGGAGAAGGATACCTTCCCTGACGCTGCAGCAAATCCGCCCTGTTTAAGGATGCAGCATAAATTTCGATGAGCATCTCATCTTCTTTCATGACCGGATCCGGCACATCCGTCCAGACCAGATCTTTATTTTCCTGAATCAAAACTGCTTTCATTTTTGCAGCCTCCTTTTTCCCGATACTTTACACGATTCCCTGACACTTTAACAGCCGCCAGACGGTGGTCATGGTTTCCAGATCCAGCTGATTGAGATCGCTGTTTTCCTGATAACCATCATTACAAAACACCAGATAGCTGCCCAGCATCGGAGCGACAGCACGGGTCAGGGGACCTTTCGCGCCGTTGCAGTGGTAGTGGATATCCAGCTGGGGGAACGCTTTTTTCAGCGCAAAAACAGTTCTGCAGTATTCCGCAAATTCCTCATCCGTATCGCAGAGACCCACGAATTTCAAAATATCCGCACCCTGTTTTGCCAGATGAGCCGTCAGATCCATCATCTCCTGACAGTTTAAATTTACGCCTACATGAGAAGAGATCAGCACGTCTGCACCGGCGTCATGGAATTTCCGGATCCACGCCCGCTGCTTTTGTAACACCTCCGGATCCACATTGATCTCTTTGGGCTTTTTGGCCGCAAAAGAATAGCCTTCTTTTCCCTCATAGGGTCCAAATTCTGCATCCAGCGCTTTACTGCCGAAGGTATAGGCCTGCATGTCCACGCAGTCCGCACCGGCACTGCAGGCTGCAAGCAGCATATCCATACGCTTTTCATCCGCAATTTCCATATAGTTGCCATGAGAATCATAGGGATAGCTAAGCGCCATCACGGGAACCTTTGCGCCGGCGAACACGGGCTTTAATTTTTCTTCCGTGCGTTCTTCCTCATTCATAGATGCAATGTGCAGATCCACCGCACTGGCACCGTGAATCTCGGCATTTCTCATGGCCGCCATGGCACGGCGCGCAGTGGGTTCCTTAATAACTGCCGCGAACAGCGGCCCTTCCTGCTTCGCAAATCGATGATTCATCCTGATCACCCTTTCATTTTTTCTTATTTCAAAAATCTTCTATCATATTCCTTTGCCAAAGCTACGATTTCCGCCACACGATCAGCAGCGTTCTCCAGCGAGCCGTCCACAATGGTAATTGTTGGAATCACGCCCTCTCTCAGCGGCGTTTTCCACTCCGGATTGTAGCCCTGCTCATGAACACCGGTGCTCAGCCGAGCCGGATCCCCCAGACACAGATGCCCGAACTCTCTGGCATAAGGGGTAAACGCTGCCGGACAGGCTGCATCATGATAGTGCATGTGCCCATCGGTATGTCCGCTCTGGAATATGCCCACCAGCTTCATCAGGCCATCGTACCAGCCTTCTCCGGCAATCAGCAGCTCCGGACGGCCTTCCTTCAACCGCCGGATCAGATTTTTTACCCCATCGTAGCAGTTAAAATTGGGATCGTTGTTCCAGCTGGCCAGAATATCCAGAAATACCCCGTCGAAATCGTAGGTATCGATCAGCTCACAGATCTGGCTGCATAGCCGGTTCTGCCACTGGGGCGCCCCCGGGTTCAGGCAGCCATTGGAGCTGTGGTCATAATGGCGGCTGCCGTCCCAGTCCACACTGCCGTTGGAGCGGTTTCCGGAAGGACTGGTCAGTTCGCTGGTCGTTCCCCAGCGCTGATAGTCTCCCAAATGTTTGCCGCCATGGGTCATGCCAAACATCGGCATCAGATGTACGCCCATTTCTCTGGCGCCGTCACAAAGCCGCTTAAAGCCTGCCTCCCCGCCCATTCTTTCATCGGGACGATAGTCACCATACTGCCAGTAATAGCGTCCCTCCCATCCGGGCAGGTAAGCCAGAATCGATCTGCCGTCCATCATGGAGGCCAGCTTTTCAATCGCACAGAGCATATCCCTGTAATCGTTGAAAATTCGTCCTGTCCAGTGCTGTCCATGAATGGCCGCCACCAGTGAAATCTTTTTCGCCCAGTCCGGAACGTCCGTCCGCTGCTCCCAGCTTTCCAGTCCATAGGAAGACTCTACATGAGCCATGTGACGTTTATAAATTTCCTCTACAGTCACCCCGTTTCCGCATCCGATCTCCCATGCGGGTACCTGAATGACATTGGAAAAATAAAGCGCATCCTCTTCAAAGATCAGCTCCGCTGTTACGGTGCTGTCCGTCTCAGGAACGAAAACAAACATCTTTCGGCGCACCTGATCATCCAGGGAACCAAACCAGATTTTTTCCTGCCCAGACTCCATGATCACAAGCGGTGTGCCGCATTCCCGCCAGCCCTCCGGATAGGTGATCGTCAGGCCTTCCGGACCGATTTCGCTGCGGTTTACATCAATGCTGTTAATGATTCTTCCTCTTTCCAAACCATGAATGGACACTTTGATCCGCCGCAGCGCATCCTTCGCCCGTGCCATTTTGGCTTTGACCATAATTTTCATCAAATTCTCATGATGATGGAGCTTCAGGGAAACTTCTCCGTCCGCGCTTTCCTGACCGCCGGCCCACATCAGCCTACGGCATTCGGCACAAAGGCCATCGGTGGTCTGTGTAATTTCTGTATGATCAGGGGACAGGGTATACACATTTTCAAAGGTATACAGACTCACGGAAACCATATATCTTCCCGTTTGAAAAAAGGTATTCTCCTGCTTAAAACTCAAATCCTGCATAAAATTTCTCCATTCGAAACAGTAATAATTCAGCCCTTAACGCTGCTGTCAATCTGGCCCCCAACAATATACTTCTGCATTACAAAATAAAATACCACAATCGGGATAACCATAACTGCACCTGCGGCAAAGGACAGCGGTACATCCTGTATTACACTGTTTGTGAACAGCTTGCGCACATACAGCAAAATCGTATACTTTTCTGACTTGGTCAGCAGATACAGAGGCATCAGGTAGCTGTTCCAGCAGCCTATCACAACGGAAATGACGCGGGTCACGGTAATGCCCTTCATCAGCGGCATAATCACATAAAAGAAAGTTTTCACCGGACCGGCCCCGTCCAGCTCGGCCGCTTCGTCCAGCTCCGTGGGAATTGAAGTTGAAAAGGTAGTATAAAAGAACATGCTGCCTGTCATGCTGGCGCCCGCCCCATAAAGCGCGATGCCGAAAATACTGTTGGTCAGGTGCAGATTCACCATCAGGGAATAGGTACCTACCAACAGCGCCGTACCCGGAATCATCATCACCAGAATATTAAAGGTACGGATCATATTGGAAAGCCTGCCCGCCGACCGGGACAGTGCGTAGCCTCCCATAGCTGCTGTCGGAATCAGAAAAAGAATCTCCAGTGCGGCATACAGCAGGGTATTGGCAAAGGATTTCCAGACCATCGGATCCGTCAGAATTGTTATGTATTTCTCCAGCGTCGGATTCTGGGTGGGCCAGAGCTTGGAAGAAAAATCCGTTGCTTCCCGGACAGACACGTTGCCAAGCAGATAGATCGGCATAAAATAAATCAGTACGATCAGCGCACAGATAATAAAACGGATAATCTTTGTGCTTTTCTTTTCTTTATGATTCATAACTGTACCTCCCGGCTCCGCAGGAAACGGTTAATAGGCAGAGACAGCACCATGATCAGCAGAAATAAAAAGATACCTGCAGCTGCCGCATATCCGGCCTTTTCATCATCAAAATACAGAACCTGTATATACTGGGACAAAGACATGGTCTCTCTGTTGGGACCACCGTTTGTCAAACCGACAACCAGCTCATAGAGCTTTAAGCTGTTGATCAGGTTGGTGATAACGCAGGTGGTGATCGCCGGAATCAAAAGCGGCAGTTTTATTTTGAAAAACTGCTGCCATCCGGACGCGCCGTCGATTGCCGCGGCATCCAGATAGGAAGAAGAAATATTCTGCAGTCCTGCCAGATAAATCAACATACACAGACCCATATACTGCCAGCTGTTCACCACTGTGATGATGAGGCTTGATATCCAGCTGTTTTTCATCCAGTAAACCGGACCTGTTCCAAAGACAGCCAGCAGGTCATTCAGCACACCGTTATCCAGCGTAAATACATAGGACATGATTTTACCCATAATAAAACCGGAAATCATGATGGGCATATATAAAATGGCGCGAATGCCGTTTCTGCCGCGGAATTTCTCCGCCACAAACAACGCCGCCGCCAGTCCCAGCACATTTTCCAAAAGACAGCTGCCAAAACCGTAAATCAACGTATTCACCGTAATTCTGGGCAGCCGCATATCCGTAAAAAGAGCCTTAAAGTTGTCCAGCCCTACAAATTTCATCACCTTCCCGTATCCGTTCCAGGTATAGAACGAAATGCGCACGCCGTTGATCAGCGGTATAATCACGAAAATGCAGATCAGAAAAATGCCGGGCAGAGTCATAAGCATCAGACTGCGTTTCTTTTTCTTACGCAATTCAATGTGCCTCCTTTCCATTACGAAACAGAACTTTTGGTTCCAATCTCTGAAACAGCCTGCCGGCAATGTCCTTTCGTCCATCGCCGGCCAGACTGCTGCTTTTTACTGTTCCGGATGATCTGCCGCATACTTTTCATCATAAGCTGTCTTTAAGTATGCGATCACCTGCTGCTGATTTTCTTCAGAAGTATCAGAAAACAGCATGCCGGCTGCTTCGCTGAAAACGCTCCACATACCGTTGGGCATATATTCGCGGTCCCAAAGGTTTACATAAACTGTATCAGGGAACTCATCCATGGTGCGCTGATAAGCCTGCTGAACCGGTGTTGTGTTGTCCATTTCGATGGAGGAGATCACCTGATAACCGCCAACCACAGAAGCGAGTTCGCCGCCTTCTGTTGCCATATACTCCAGAAACTTCATCGCTGCATCTTTATGCTCGGATTCATTATAAACACCTACCGCATAGCCTTCACCACAGCCCGCATAACGTTTTGCACCTTCCGTTACAGCAGGGAAAGGAGTGGAAACATATTCATATTCCGGATTGGTCTTTGCATAGGTTGCCGCCAGACCGATGCCGTTTGCCATAGTAAATACAGAAGAACCGGAAGTTATACGGTCCTTTGTGGCTGTGGAATCCATGGTAGCCACATCCTCCCAAAGTGCGCCCATATCAATCAGCTTTGCCCACAGTTCGGTTACCTGTTTGTAGGATGCCCAGTCCCAGCTGCCGTCCAGCTGTGCTGCCGCATCCGGGGAAGGTGCGTCAGGATAAGAACAGAACACACCGGCAAAGTCGGCCATGTCATCCGCGCTGCCCCTGCTTCCGATGGGCACCAGTCCGGCATCAATCAGCTTCTGACATACCTCAATCACATCGTCATAGGTCTCAACCGCATAAAGGTCAATGCCGTTTTCTTCACATACGGTCTTGTTCCATACCATACCTACCACGCTGGCAGTGAGCATCAGCGCATAGGCATCTTCTCCGTCTCCCTCCAAAACACCTTTTGCCACATCGCTCTGATACTGATACCAGGACTCGTTCTGAACGGGCTCCAGATATTCCCCATAGCGCAGACGGGACCAGCCGTGAGTCTCCAGAAGATCAGGCATCTCATTGGAAGCCATACGGGTCTTTAAGATGGACTCATACTCGTTGCCGTACTCGGTCAGGGTGATGGTGCAGTTGTACTTTTCTCCAAAAGAATCACACAGAGCCTTTAACTCTGTCAGGCCGCCGTCTGTAGATAATCTGGTAACCATTTCCAGCTCAGCGCCGCCAAAGTCTTCTACAGTGTCTGCTGCATCGGCTGCGGTTTCAGCAGCAGCCTGTGTCTCTGCACTTTCTGTGCTTTCTTCAGACTTCGCGGTGCTTTCCTCAACAGTCTGCGCAGGTGCGCTGCTGCCGCAGGCCGCCAGCGAAGATGCCGTCATAGCTGCACATAAAGACAGTGCTACAAAATTTCTTTTTTTCATACTAGTTTCCTCCTTTTATCCAACAATGTGCCATCTTTGAAAACGTCAGCGTTTCTCTTTTTTGACGTTTTCTCCAACCTTCACTTAGATTTTACCAATCCCTTTGTAAAAAATAAATAAATAATAGTGATTCGTTATAATACAATATTCGCATTTATAATAGAACGATAATAACTTCTCATCTTTCATTTCCCTTTCCCCTAATCATCAAATCATTGACAGATTCTTTGTTTTACTGATAAAATTATTAAAACAAAATTGATTTTATTTGGGGGTACTTTATGAACTTCATCAATCTTTTTGTGCCGACTTTTCCATTTTTTGTCACCGCCGGCTCCGCCTTATACCGTCCCGGAGACCTTCACAGAGGCCGAAACGCCACCGGTGTCTTTGACCTGATCTACGTGGAATACGGCGAACTGTTTATGACGGAAAACGATAGCACCTACAGCCTGCTGCCCGGCGACTATCTGATCCTGAGTCCCACCGGCAAGCATACCTCGGAGTCTCCGGTTTCACAGAAGACTCTTTTTCACTGGATTCACTTTGCTCACAGCGGCAAATTCACAATCTCCGATAAAATGGAAAAATCCAACAAGGTAAAAGCTTCCATTTATAAAGCCACGCCCCGAAGCATAACAATCCCCGTCCATGGCAGTCTGTCCGCAGAGCAGGGCCGCGAATTCATGCATATCCACAAAATGCTCTCCTCTTTGCTGATCGATAACTATCAGCACACCTACATTCCCGTGGATGCAGGAACCCAGTCCGCCCTTTATGAGCAGGAGCTTCTCTGTCAGCTTCTGCGCATTCTGCAGGTGCAGCCGGAATCCACAAAACGGAATTTCCTGGCTGATAATGTCATGGATTTTATCAATCAGAACTATTATAAACAGATCACTCTGGAACTGCTGGCCCAGAAGTTCAAATTCCATCCTGCCCACATTATCCGTTGTCTGCAATACCGCTACGGTGTGACCCCCATCGAGGCAGTCAACAATGTGCGAATCGAAAAAGCCCAGCAGCTTTTGTCAAATACCACCATGCCGGTTTCTGAGATTGCCGCGAAAATCGGCTTTGCCACGCCTTCTTATTTTAACCGCCTCTTCAAAAAGCAGACGGGAGTAACGCCCCTGGAATACCGGGCTCAGGAGCAGGGAACACAGTAGTTCATAAAAAGCACATAAAAAACCGCCATGGCAGATTCACCCACCATGGCGGTTTTTATGCTTGGACATACTTTATTCATTCTGCGGCTGATGCCGATCATCCAGACTTAAATAGCGAAGTTTCCTGTCACGCTGCCGTTGATCACATAATAAACAGCGCTTTCTTCTGTCTTCACATACAGTTCCACTGTCTTGAAGTCTTCCACCTTCTGACCCAGATCATACTGCCATACAGCCTTTGCGATTTCAACCAGATCTTCTGTGGTGTATTCCTTGCCGAAAAACTGTACGCTTACAGAAGCCTTCACTTCTGTTTCGGAAGCCTTTGCAGTCTTCTTTGCAGGCGCTTTCTTCGCCGCTGTTTTCTTGGGAGCTTCTTTTACTTCTTCTGCTGCAGTTTCAGCAGCAGCTTCCGCTGTCTTCTTGGTTGTTCTCTTTTTTGCGGGTGCTTTCTTTTCAGCGGCATCTGTATCAGCTGCAGCCTTCTTTGCTCTGGTAGTTTTCTTTACAGGAGCTGCTTTGATTTCTTCAGCAGCCTCTGCTGCAACTGTTGTATTCATTTCATCTGCGTTTACTTTTTTCATAATATATTTTCCTCCTATATATCCAGGTATTCATCTAAAAAGTCGTCAAATATGTAAGCTTTCTGAGCCCATATATGTTATTATCCGGTCACTACCTGAAGATACGTGGCATTTTAGCGCATAAATCAACGATTGTCAACTTTTTTGCGTTCCCAGCGGTCTGAGGGCATTTGATTTTACGCTTTTTTTAGAGCTTTTTTACACTTTTTAAAATCGGATAGGGGGATGATTAGTCCCCCTTCCACACCACCCGGCATACCGTTCGGTACCAAGGCGGTTCAATAGTTTACACGTACTTTCAGATAGTGGGCTGACATGGATGGATATCCAAGTTTGTCCACTATTATCGT
>JAFUMV010000033.1 GCA_017482485.1 Lachnospiraceae bacterium | reverse complement strand
CGTGGTGAACCAGCGCCCGGGGGTGTGCGGCTTCCCGGAAGAACGCCATGCCCGCTCGAAAATGCTTTGCAGTTCCTCGCTGTCGGGCTGTCGCCCTATCATAAAATAAAAAAGACACACCGTGGGGAGCAAGCTCCCCACGGTGTGTCTTTTTATTTTATGGCATGGCTTGTAGCTTAGCCAAAGTATCTAGCCAGCAGGCCTTCGAATGCTTTGCCGTGTCGCGCTTCATCGCGTGCCATTTCATGAACTGTGTCATGGATTGCATCCAGGTTCAGAGCCTTTGCTCTCTTAGCCAGATCGAACTTACCAGCGGTTGCGCCGTTTTCAGCGTCTACTCTCAGCTCCAGATTCTTCTTTGTGGAGTCAGTTACAACTTCACCAAGCAGTTCTGCAAATTTTGCAGCGTGCTCAGCTTCTTCGTAAGCAGCCTTTTCCCAGTACAGACCGATTTCAGGATAGCCTTCTCTGTGAGCTACTCTTGCCATTGCCAGGTACATACCAACTTCGGAGCATTCGCCTTCAAAGTTTGCTCTCAGATCAGCGATAATATCTTCGGGAGCGCCCTGTGCAACACCTACGATGTGCTCAGCAGCCCAAACCTTTTCTGCGGACTGAGCAACGAACTTCTCTGCGGGAACCTTACAAACGGGGCAGAATTCGGGAGCAGCATCACCTTCATGAACATAACCACATACAGAACATACAAATTTCATAACAACAATCTCCTTTTCTTTAAAATATTTTCCGGAATACCGGTAATTTGTTAATATTTGGCAGCGCTGATTGCGCTTATGCGGTGCATCTGCTGTATGCACCTGCACAGAGCATTTGCTCAGTGTGCTTCTTCCTTGCGGCAGTCGCCGCAGGTACCGTAAAAATAAGTGACATGACCGACAATAAGCTTGCCGTCCACATCCATTTCGTTGAGTGCATCCAGAACCGGAAGCGAATCCATCTCCAGATCTGAAACTTGCTGGCAGCAATTACAAACGAAATGGTAATGAGGGGAGGTGTCTGCATCAAAATGATCTACACCGTCACCAACCCGCAGTCGTGAGATCTCACCGAGATCAGCCAGCAGTGTGAGATTCCTGTATACCGTGCCAAGACTGATATGAGGAAAATCATGTCGGACTGCGTTGTAAACAACGTCCGCTGTCGGATGATCATGGCGGGTCATTAAAAAGTTCTTAATTGCTTCCCGCTGGCGGCTGTATTTAATAGCAGGCATTTCCGACTCCTTTTTTGATAGAATTAATAATTGTTACTGTTTTTATGATTTGATTATATATTACCATGAGGTATTTGTCAAATGTTTTTTGAAAAAAATTTTCAACAATGCCGTTTCGGGGGTTACTGTTCATCGGCAATGCGAACAAGGCGCCTTGCTGAGAACGGGGCAAAGTAACGCGCCGGGGCATATACAGATTTTTTCCATTGAAATACCCTAAAATAGCGTGTTTAGTCTGTATTTTATGCTCATCGGGGGTATATATGTTTCAATTTCTCTATTTTACCCCGTGTTTTTGTGCTTTCCGGGGTGTTTGAGCAAGTTTCAGTTCCATATACCCCAGGATCTAAATTATAATGTACCCCATATACTGGACAACGGAAAAATTATTTTATGCCCAAGAAAGTAACTGCCCGGCCAAAATAAGGGATGTTTTAGAAAAGTTTTAGAATAATATTTTGAGATGTTTACAAAATCCCGGATGGTTTATGGTATACTTACTGTAGATTGTGAGGGAAAATAATATGAAGTTTAAAACAAAACTGGCAATCACCTTTGTTACCATTATTTTACTTCCGGTGCTTTTGTCATTGGTCGCTTTTGTCACAATCGGAACGACAGTCATCCGGTCATCTGATGCGAGCTATGGGATGGAGATTACGGATCTGAGCATGATGTCGGATTCGATTGATGCTTTCAGCAAGAGGACAGACGAGCTTTTCAATCAGATTCTGGAAAAATCGGAGGCGGATCCTGCCAGACTCGAGGATTTTGAGTATCTGGAAGGGCTGAACACCATCGCCGCAGGCAATTCTTCCTATATAATTGTACGAAAGGCGAATGGAATTTATTATACCGGAAATCAAAGTGCGGCGGAGAAAATTTTCGACAGACTGCCGGTATATGGACAGCACAATGAACGCGCGGATGCGGGATTTTATTACAGTGATATGCGTAAGCTGGTGAAACAGGTGGATTTTTTGTTTGCAGATGGTTCACCCGGCAGTGTGTTTATCGTAACGAGAATTACCAGCATTTATTCCCGGTCCTTTGTGGCATATATGTTTTTAGCGATTGTGCTGATTTTAGTGCTGACCAGTATGGTGCTGACGCAGTTTATTCATAAGAGCGTTTTTGCACCGATCAATAAGCTCAATGAAGCCATGCAGAAAATTGCAGACGGAGATTTTGATTATTCTCTGGAAACAGACGGGCAGAATGAGATCGGAAAACTGTATCGCAATTACGAGGACATGAGGCTGCGCCTGAAGGAGAATGCGGAGGAGAAGCTGCAGAATGAGCGGCAGAACCGGGAGCTGATCAGCAATATCACCCATGATTTAAAGACCCCCATCACCTCCATCAAGGGCTATGTGGAAGGCATTATCGATGGTGTGGCGGACACGCCGGAGCGCCGTGACAAGTATCTTCGCATTATATATACGAAAGCAAACGACATGGACCGTCTGATCAATGAGCTGACCTATTATTCCAGCATTGATAATAACCGGATTCCTTATAATTTTCAGCGAATTAATGTATCTGAATTTTTTGAGGACTGCGTGGAAGAAGTGGGACTGGATCTGGAATCCAAGGATGTGGAACTGAATTATTCCAATCTGGTGGATCAGGATACGCGTATCATTGCCGATCCTGAGCAGTTAAAAAAGGTCATCAATAACATCATCGGCAACAGCGTCAAATACATGGATAAGAAAAAGGGAGTCATCGATATCCGGATTCTGGATGAGGTGGATTCCATCCGTGTGGAGATCGAGGATAACGGCAAAGGAATCGCTGCCAAAGATCTCGCTAATATCTTTGAACGGTTTTTCCGAACCGATGCATCCCGCAACTCCACGAAAGGCGGAAGCGGAATCGGACTTTCGATTGTAAAGAAAATTGTAGAGGATCATGGCGGTTATATCTGGGCCACCAGCAAAGAGGGCGAAGGAACATGCCTGCACTTTGTGATCCGTAAATACAGGGAGGCAAATACACATGAGCAGAATATTGATCATTGAAGATGAAGTAGCTATTGCAGATCTGGAGAAGGACTATCTTGAACTTTCCGGATTTGAAGTTGAGATTGAAAATGCCGGAGATACCGGTCTGGAGCGTGCATTAAAGGACAAATTTGACCTGATCGTGCTGGATCTGATGCTGCCCGGCATCGATGGCTTCGAAGTGTGCCGCCGCATTCGTGATGAAAAAAATGTGCCTATCTTAATGGTCAGCGCAAAGAAGGATGATATTGACAAGATCCGCGGTTTGGGACTGGGTGCGGATGATTATATGACCAAGCCCTTTTCTCCGAGCGAACTGGTGGCCCGGGTAAAAGCCCATATGGCTCGTTACGAGCGATTGACCAGCAGTCACCAGAAGATGAATGACATTGTGGAAATCCGCGGCCTCAAAATCGACAAAACCGCACGCCGCGTCTGGGTTGACGGGGAGGAGAAAGCGTTTACTACCAAGGAATTTGACCTGCTCACATTCCTGGCGGAAAATCCGAATCATGTTTTTACAAAGGAGGAACTCTTCAGGGAAATCTGGGATATGGAATCCATCGGTGATATCGCAACCGTAACGGTCCACATCAAGAAGATTCGTGAAAAAGTGGAATTTGATACCGCAAACCCGCAGTACATCGAAACAATCTGGGGCGTAGGGTATCGGTTTAAGATATAAGGATTAAGAATGCGCGGCTTCGGAAACGGGGCCGTGTTTTTTTCTCTGCGCCCATGGCGGGGAAATGTTGAAAACGAATCTTTAAGTTGATATTTGATGAATTTGTGCGTATAATATAAAAGAAAACGGATAAATATCCGCTGCTGTGAATTTCAAAAAGGCGGTGAGTCCCTGCCATAAAGTGGGAACCCGAAAGTGGGGGCGAGAAATCGCTCCCATTTTCATACAGGTGCGCATTTTACCTCACCGAATTCTGAGCGCAGGGAGATTAATACAGAACGGCTGGCGATTGAGCTGCTGAAGGAAGCATGGATAACACCGTTGGAGACGCGTTACAATATTGTTGAGGTAAAACTGGAATAAGCGATGAAAACACAGATTATTTACGAAGATAAAGAAATTCTGGTCTGCTTTAAGCCGGCCGGGCTGGCAGTCCAGAGCGGCCGGGCCTCGGAACCTGATATGGTCAGTGAATTGAAAAACTATCTGGCCAAAAGCAGTCAGAAGGTGATTAGCACAAGCAAAACCGGAGCGGGGGTGCGCTGCGGACTTCCTCCCGAAAAAAAGCCGGTTTATCTGGGCGTGATTCACCGCCTGGACCAGCCGGTTTCCGGTCTTTTGGTATTTGCCAAAACCCAGCGGGCGGCGGCAGAACTGAGCCGGCAGGTGGCAGAGCATGGCGTTTGCAAAATCTACCGGGCAGCAGTTATGACAGCTGCAAAAATCGCAGAAGGAAAGTCCCATTCGCTGTCCGATTATATGATCAAAGAGCCGGGCGGCGGAGCCAGAATTGCTGCAAAGAACGAAAAAGATGCCAAAGAAGGACGTCTGAGCTGGCGATGTTTGGAGCAAAAGGAAGACCGGGCTTTGCTGGAGGTGGAGCTGGAAACCGGACGTCATCATCAGATCAGGCTGCAGATGTCTCATGCGGGCATGCCGCTTCTGGGGGATAATCGTTACGGTTCAAAAGAAAGCGCAGAATTGTCCCGACAGCTGGGAATCCGGTTGGTTCAGCTGCAGGCTGTGAAGCTGGAATTTCTGCACCCGACTACGAAAAAGAAGGTTTGTTATGAACTTGATAAAAAAATGGAACTTATCTGAATCGGATAAATGGGAACGGGCAGAAGCACTTTGTGCCATTGCAGGCCAGTTTTTTGTGGGATTATGGGCATTTCTGATGCTGACTGTATTCCCGCTTTATATGAAAAATTATTTTTCAAAGCTGGGAGTCCATAAGTTTCGCTTTTTTATGGCGGTGACACTGTGCTGTATGATTCCGGCGGCGGTATGTCTGGCAGGCAAAGCTGTTGTGCGGTGGGTGCGCAGCAGGAAAGCAGGAACTGCAAAGGCTGACAGCATGGAGGGCCGCGAATACCGGGACAGCGATTGCGGGTTAGATGCAGCTTCCGTCCTCGAAAAGCTCAGCCCTCTGGATTTTGCGATGCTCTGGTATCTGGCCGCCGCCCTCCTTTCCTGGAAATTTTCCATCAATCGGGAACATGCCTGGATTGGTACAGAAGGCTGGTATGGGGGACTTAGGACACAGCTTTTGCTCGTTTTGATTTATTTTCTGGTATCCAGAGCTTTTTTGTGGAAAAAAATTATATTTGCCGGTCATTTTGTGGTTTCAGGGCTGGTTTTTCTGCTGGGAATCGGTCACCGGTTCGGCATCGACCCGCTGGGCATGTACGAGGGCATCGATGCTTCCTATCAGCTGCGTTTCCTTTCCACCATCGGACAGGCTACCTGGTATTCCAGCTATGTATGCACGGTTCTGGTGATTGGGGTGGTGCTTTTCTTCCTTGAAAAAAAGCCGGCACTTCGGCTGATGTTGGGGATTTACTGCAGTCTGGGATTTGCTACCGTCGTGACGCAGAACAGTGACAGCGCATTTATTGCAATGGCTTTTATGAGTCTGGGCCTTTTTCTTGCCGGCTGTGACAGCCCTGAAAAAATGGAACGCTTTTTTGAGGTCATGATTTTGATGTTCGGCACATTTAAGGTGGTTGGTATTTTTCAGACGATGTTTCCAAAACGGGCCATGGAGCTGGGCAGTGTTTCCGAATTTTTATCCAAAAGTATGGTCAGCTGGCTGATTTTACTTGCTTTTTGTATTCTGTATATCGCCATTCAGGCTTATCGGCTCAGGCCCCCCCAAAAGCAGGCATTTACCTGTGCCCGGCTGTGGCGGCGCCTGACGGTGGGATGTGTTGCAGTGCTTTTGGGCTTTTATATTCTGTTTTTATGGGCCAATACCACAGGACTTCTGGAACGTCTTTGGGGCATTCGGCCAGACCATGATTATCTGCTGTTTGATGACAGCTGGGGAAATTCCCGGGGATTCATCTGGGCGTTTGTGCAGCGCACTTTCGGGGCATTTTCCTGGATGAGAAAGCTGGTGGGCGTCGGCCCAGACTGCTTTAGTGTATATTGCTATGCGGATTCGGAAACAGCAGGCTATCTCAATCGTTTCTTTGGACAAAATCAGACACTGACAAATGCCCACAATGAATTTTTGAATACATTGTTCTGCATGGGGATTTTTGGGCTGATTTCCTATCTGGCGGTCTTTTTTTTGGCGTTTCGGCGCTTTTTCATAAAAAGAAAGGAATGCCCGCTGGCGTTGATGGGAGCTTTGGTGGTGATGGCATATGGTGCTCATAATTTCTTCTGTTATCAGCAGGTATGCTGTGCTCCATTTCTGTTTTTCATTCTGGGCATGGCAGAAAATGCAGTTCGAACGTCGAAGTCTGATTTTTCAGAGTGAATACAGTTGATTGCAACGGATTTTGACATATGCGCCTTACTGCTGCAAATATCCAGAAAACGGCAGCTTCAGATCTGCCGCAATGGTACATAGAACCGAAAACTTTACCCATACTACCCTTGACGGAGGTAGATATGGGTAATTTTATGGGAGAAAACGGAAAAAAACTGCTGATTATGGCAGGATTTGCGGCTGTTCTTTATGTTGTGTTTCAATACTTTTTTCCGCTGGCAGCGCCGTTTCTTTTGGCCTTTCTGATCGTGTATCCGAGTTATCCCTGGGTGAAAAAGGTACAGAAAAAAACAGGCATCCGGAAGGAACTGCTGCTGGGGGGACTGCTGTTTCTGACCGTTTTGCTTATCGTGCTTGGTATTTGGGGGATCGTTTCCTGGGGCACAGTTCATGCGGCAGACATTGGAGACAGCGCTTCGCAGATGCGCGAGCAGGTGGGCAGGACCCTGCATGATGGCTGTATTTATCTGGAAAAAAAATTTGGTCTGAATGCACAGGAGACAGAGCTGGGTATTTTAAGAAAAGCAGAGCAGCTGGCCCAGAACGTGGAAACTCAGCTGTGGCCTCAGGCCGCCAGACAGTCCGTGGAATATCTGCAGGAATTTCTGGGAGTTGCCGCCTTTCTGGGAATTTCCTTTATTTCCTGCCTGCTTTTGTGCAGGGACTATGAAAAAATTTTGAAACAGGTTGCGAATAGCAGCGTTCTGGGGGCGGCGTGGCGCTATGTGGAAAAAATTGTACATCTGATCGGTGGATACCTGAAGGCACAGCTGAAAATCATGACGGTAATCTCTGTGGTGGCGGTGGCCGGACTGCTGGCATCCCGAATTCAGGGAGCAGTTTTGCTTGGACTGCTGGCAGGAATACTGGATGCGCTCCCGTTTGTCGGAACCGGAATCGTGTTTCTGCCCACGGCCCTGTGGCAGCTGCTTCACGGAAAGTGGGGAGTGACTGTATGGATTATCGTCGTTTACGTGGCCTGTATCGGTGCGCGCGAACTGCTGGAGCCCAGGCTTTTAGGAAAACAGCTGGGAATCTATCCCGTGATGATGCTCTTTGCGGTCTACGCAGGCGTGAAAGTATTCGGAATCACCGGCATTTTCCTGGGACCGCTTTATGTGGTGCTTCTGAAAGAAGGCTATGGGGTATTGTGTCGGAATGTGAACGGTGAGGAGTTGTGAATGAATCAGTCCCGGGGTATATACACTTTTTTCTTCTGAAATACCCCAAAATGGCGTGTTTTATCAGGATTAGATGGCTTCAGGGGGTATATACATTCAAATTTTTCAGAAATACCCTGCATTGATATGCTTTTCGGGGCATTTCCGGAAAATCTGAGTCAAGTCCTTTTTTGTGTGTAAATTCCTTTCGGTTAAATATGCTTGTATTAAGCAACCAGCCAATGCTTTTTGATCTCACTGACTTTATTATAGTATTCCGTCATATCAAAAAGACGATGGCGGGTACTCCAGTCATTG
>JAFUMV010000032.1 GCA_017482485.1 Lachnospiraceae bacterium | reverse complement strand
CTGTCATCCTCTTCTTCGTCATCCTCAGTGGTGATATCAATATCATAGCTGATCACAGTTTCTCCCATGGTGATCTGTCCGGTTTCCGTTACACCCTGTACCACATCTCCCCGTACAACCGTTTCTTCTTTATAGGCATAGGTATCTGTCGACAGCCCCGGTTTGATCCCCACGGTATAGACAGCGCCTGCAATCAATACAAGAACGGCCATTGCAGCGCAGAACAATTGTATTTTTAACTTTTTTGTCATTTTTCTTGTTTTCATCAGGGTCTGCCTCCAACTCCACGTTCCTGTCCGCCTTCCGGCATATTTCCGGGCATACCTCCCGACATATTCTGAATCATATCATCGGACTGCTCTCCGGCCGTTCTGTTTTCCATACCCTCCGGCATTTCTCCCGGCATCGCTTCCGGCATCTCCCTCTCCATACCTTCAGGCAATGTTTCCATCATTCCCTCCGGTAATTCTTCTCCATTAAATTCACGGCCTTCAAATTCCTTTCCGGCACCATTTTCGGATTGTCCCCGATTTTTTCCATTTCCGCTAAAAATTTGCTTTTCTTCATCGGTCAGACCAAAATATACATAAGCTGTCAAATTGGATTCCAGGGCAGAAATATCTCCCTCCAGCTTTACATTGACCGTATAGGTAACGTTTGCACTTCCTGCGGAAGAAGAAACCGGATTAAAACTGCTGACAATGCCTTCAAAAGATCCATAGCTGCTGATTACCACATAGGCCTGCTGACCAACAGATATCTTTGCAATATCGGACTGATCCACACTGGCTGCCACGGTCACCACATCAGGATTGCTGTAGGCCAGAATCATGGAATCCTCAGTCAGCGTGGAACCTGATCTTACCGTTGTCATCATGACAGTTCCGTTTTCTTTTGTATAAAAATAGCCGTCTCCTACGGTCTCTTCAAACAGTTCCTGATTTTCAAGAGCGGATTCTTCCTCATCCTTTAAGGTATCAAAATCCTCTTCCAGCTGTTTGACCGTACTGTCATAAACCATCTGCGCATTTTTCTGACCTGCAATCGCCTGATCGTAGGCTTTCTGCGCCTCAATCAGCGACTGTTCATAACTGATCTTTTCCTCATCCAGCTTTGCCTGAAGCACAACAAGTTCACTTTTTGCCTTTTCAATTCCGGCCTCTGCAGTTGCTTTGGCATTCTCATAATTTTCCACCGCTTCGTCATAAAGGGCTTTTATTTCATCTGTTTCTTCGACCATTGCCAGATAAATATTATACCTGATTTCATCATCCCCGACAGTTCTTCCAGCCGTTTTCGGTGTTGCACCCAGCTTCAGTTCTCCTCCGGGCATATTGAAGTCTCCACCGGATGGCATATCACCCGAATGGTCTCCTTCGTTTTCCTGACCGTCATTATTTCCGCTGTTGTCACTTTCAGCGCCGCCTTCGATGTCAGACGGGTTTCCATCACCGTTACTGTTTTCGTCACCAGAATTGGCTTCATCCCCGTTAGGGTCCGGGTCTTCTGTATTGGTACCATCCCCGTTTGCGGTTCCAGCTCCTGTATTGGTCCCTTCACCGTTACTGTTTTCACCTTCAGAATTGGTCCCTTCACCGTTACTGTTTTCGCCTTCAGAATTGGTTCCGTTGCCGTTACCCGTTGAGTCTTCGGAATTGCTTCCGTCACCGTTATCAGTGCTGGCCTGCGCATTTGTAAGCGGTGTTGTATCGGATGCACCGATCACACTTTCCTGTGAAAAATTCACGCCGGAAGGCATCTGCATATCTCCGGACATATCCGATGATATTTCCTGTTCTGCGTCAGATGCAGCCTGAGAAGAGCCGGTCTGGTCAGACATGGAAGCACTTTTGCCAACCTGATTTGTTACATATCCGATCCCGTTTTTTCCGCCAGAGCCGCCGAAAATATCTTCAAGACCTGGAACATTCCATGTATTATAAAGTTCCATCAGAAAAGAAGCATAATCCTGCCAGATCTCCTTCAGTTCCCCGACTTCATAATATGTATAATAATAATCCTGCTCAATAGATGCAGTATATTCGTCTACCTTCTCCTGTGCTTCATCCACCTGCTCCTGCAGCTTATCGACACTTTCCTGGGCAGTCGCTACGGCATCATCATAAACTGCCTGTGCATAAGCCGCTTCCACATCAGCAAGATCCTTTTCTTTCTGTGCATCAATCAAACCGGTTTCATAAGTAATTTCTCCTTCTCTTCGGTTTAACTGTGTCTCTTTCACTTTCTTTTCAAGCTCGACTCTTGCCTCTGAAAGACTTTCTTCTGAAACCTTGAAAACGGGAGTGTTTTCTTCAACCTCATCTCCCATGTTCAGATAAGTCTCTTCCACATAAAGGCCATTTTCCAAAAATCCCAGTTCATATATCTCTTCCAGCATGCCGGTGCTGGTAAGACCGGTTGCCGAAACAACGTCTTCAGAAAGAGACATTCCTTCCGGCATCTGCGGCATTTCATTATTTTCTTCTTTCGGACTGAAAAAATAAATTCCGGTACCGACTGCGGTTCCAGCAATCACCAGAAATATTCCGGCTGCTATGACTTTTTTCTTTTTCACCAGTTGTCCTCCTGACTGTTCATACACTTCACATTGGGCCTTGCCCTCTGATGGTATTCTATTTTGACTACCTTAAATAAATCTTAAAAATACTTATGAAAACTGTGAACTTTTTGCGAAATCTTCATTTATTTTAACGCTGTTTTAAGACTTCTGTGATACTATAATTTTATTGATCAATTTCGATTTCAGCGATGGCGTCCGGAGGACAGCACGGTCATCTGGACATCGCCGCAGGGGTCAAAGAAAGGAAAACTTTTGGATGAGATTATTAATTATAGAAGATGAAACCGCTCTGGCTGATGCACTTGCGGAAATCCTGAAGCAAAACGGTTATCTTGCGGATGCAGTTTATAACGGACTGGACGGTCTTGCCTACATCCGCACAGGGGTATATGATCTGATTTTACTGGATATCATGCTGCCCGGTATGGATGGACTTTCTGTGCTTAAGACAATCCGTCGGGAACGGATTTTTACTCCGGTGATTCTTTTATCTGCCAAATCCGAGCTGTCAGACATTGTAAACGGACTGGATGCCGGAAGCGATGACTATTTGCCCAAACCCTTTTCCACAACAGAGCTTTTGGCACGAATCCGGGCGATTGCCCGCAGGGGACAGCAATATTCTGAAGATTCTCTGGATTTTGAGGATCTCTCTCTTTCCAAAAATACCATGGAGCTGCGCTGCGGAAAAAATTCGATTAAACTTGGCTTAAAAGAATTTCAGCTGATGGAGCTTTTTTTGCGCAATTCCCATCAGGTTTTGTCAAAGGATTTGCTTTTGTCAAAGGTCTGGGGGCTGGATGCGGAAGCCGATTACAACAATCTGGAAGTATATATCTCTTTTTTAAGACAGAAGCTGAATAATCTTGGAACAAAGACCTGCATCCGCACCAACCGCGGCGTTGGCTACAGCCTGGAAGTGAACGAATAAGGACACATATAAATATGATCAAAAAATTACGATACAAATTTATCGCCGTCACAATGAGCGGAATCAGTTTGATCTTCCTGCTGATTCTCCTGGTCATTAATATTTTCATGACCATGTCCAGCCGCGCCCAGGGGTTTGAACTGCTTGACCGTGTGGCCAACAGTCCCTCTTCTGTGCCTGCAGTGCCCGACAAACCACTTCCCCAGGAAAAACGGGAACCTTTTGACATTCATCACGATGATAACTACATGGATTTTCTGCGCGTCTTTTCCATAGATTACGATCAGGACGGAAACATTATTTCCGTCAATTTCAATGAAGATTCCGGTCTTTCTGATGAAACTGTAAATGAGCTTGGAAAAAAGGTGCTTGAATTGTATGATTCACCGGAAAAGGACCGCGGCCTTGTTTCCTCCCGCTATCTTTATCAGGTGAAAAAAGATTCTGACGGTACAAATATTTATTTTCTGGATTACACCATGGAGCATTCCATGATTTACAGACTTTTTAAACTCTGCCTGATCGCCGGCATCATCGGAATCTTTGTTCTTGCGATTCTGGTCTGGTTTTTGTCCGGCTGGATGATAGAGCCCGTAGAGCGCGCGTTCGAGAAGCAGAAACAGTTCATCGCAGACGCTTCCCACGAGCTGAAAACCCCGCTTACAATCATCACTACCAATGCGGAAATTCTCACCGGAAAGCTTGAAAATGACAAATGGCTGTTAAATATTCTTGAGCAGACAAAGCGTATGAATCATCTGGTCAGAGATTTTCTGGATCTGGCCAGGCTGGACAACGCGCAAAAACAGCAGGATATGGAGCAGTTTGATTTAAGTCATGCGGTCTGTGGCTGCGCTCTTTCTTTTGAAAGTATCGCTTTTGAAAGTCATAAATCTTATCAGATGGATATCTCCGATCATCTGCTTTATACGGGAAATGAGCAGGAAATCAAACAGCTGGTCACAATCCTTTTGGACAATGCTTTCAAATATTGCGATCCTGAGGGAATTGTTTCCATTAAACTGACCGGAAAAGGGGAACATCGGATTCTGTCCGTTTATAATACGGGAAAGGGAATTTCTTCTGAAGATCAAAAGCACATCTTTGAGCGCTTTTACAGAAGTGACAACTCACGCAGCCGGGAAACCGGAGGATATGGCCTTGGTCTGGCAATAGCCGCTTCCATCACAGAAAAACACAAAGGGCAGATCAAAGTTAAAAGTGATGAAGAAAGTTATACACAGATTACGGTTATTCTCTGAGAGAACGCAATTATATCCTTTTTCTTAAAGGGAAAACCGTTACTGTGAACAAAGCAAACAGTAACAGAAAACCGCAGCCTGACGCAGGTATCAGTCAAACAGCCACCAACTGCATCCGATCACCTATCGAACCTGCAGCTGGTGGCTGTTAATTTTATTTTTCGTTTATGTAGTTGACCAGTCCGCCTGCAGCGATAATTTTCTGCATAAAGGGCGGGAATGCCTGCCCCTTAAACTGCGTTCCTTTTGTCTTATTCGTGATCACGCCACTGTCAAAATCCACTTCCACTTCATCTCCGGCTTCAATGCCTTTGGATGCTTCCGGACACTCAACAATCGGAAGACCGATGTTAATAGCATTGCGGTAAAAAATTCTGGCAAAAGTTTCTGCAATGACACAGCTGACACCGGCAGCCTTGATTGCGATGGGCGCATGCTCTCTGGAAGAACCACAGCCAAAGTTTTTATCAGCAACGATGATGTCTCCGGGCTGAACTTTTTTAATAAATTCTTTATCAATATCTTCCATGCAGTGTGTTGCCAGTTCCGCCGGATCGGAGGAATTCAGATAACGTGCAGGAATGATAACGTCTGTATCCACATTGTCTCCGTAACGAAATACGGTACCTGTTGCTTTTTTCATTTTACAAAATCCTCCTTTATCAGTCCAGTTCTTCCGGCCAGGAAATCTTTCCGGTCACTGCACTGGCAGCAGCCACTGCAGGGCTTGCCAGATATACTTCAGATTTTACATGTCCCATACGTCCTACAAAGTTACGGTTCGTAGTGGAAACACAGCGCTCGCCTTCTGCCAGAACGCCCATATAACCGCCCAGACAGGGACCACAGGTAGGTGTGCTCACAATAGCGCCTGCTTCGATAAAGATCTTCAACAGTCCCTCTTCCATCGCCTGAAGATAAATTTTCTGGGTCGCAGGAATCACGATACAGCGAATCCCGTCAGCGACCTTACGTCCTTTGAGCACTTCTGCTGCGATGCGAATGTCATCCAGACGTCCGTTTGTGCAGGATCCGATCACAACCTGATCAATTTTCACATCCTCTGTAATCTCATCGATAGTCTTTGTATTTTCAGGAAGATGAGGAAAAGCAATGGTGGGGCGAAGCGTGCTTAAATCAATGGTATATTCTTCGTCATAAACAGCATCCTCATCCGCTTCATAAATGGTATATTTCTTTGTGGAGTGTTCTTGCATATATGCAATTGCCTTTTCATCCACAGGGAAAATACCGTTCTTTCCGCCTGCTTCAATGGCCATATTAGCGATGGTGAAACGATCATCCATGCTCAAATTTGCCACGCCGTCTCCTACAAACTCCATGGACTTATACAGAGCGCCATCTACACCAATCATGCCGATGATATGTAAAATCACATCTTTACCGCTGACCCATTTGGAAGGTTTGCCGGTCAGATTGAATTTGATTGCAGAAGGAACCTTAAACCATGCCTTGCCCGTTGCCATGCCGGCAGCCATATCAGTGCTTCCGACACCGGTGGAGAACGCACCCAAAGCTCCGTAAGTACAGGTATGTGAATCAGCACCGATCACCACATCACCTGCAACAGTCAGTCCTTTTTCCGGAAGCAGGGCATGCTCAATTCCCATCTGTCCAACTTCAAAATAGTTGGTAATTTCATTGCGGCGCGCAAACTCTCTCACACATTTGCAGTGTTCAGCGGATTTGATATCCTTATTCGGCACAAAATGATCCGGAACGAGCGCAATTTTATCCTTATTGAAGACGCCCTCCACGTTCATTTTCTCCATTTCTTTAATTGCCACAGGGCTTGTGATATCATTGCCCAGCACCAGGTCAAGATCTGCTTCAATCAACTGACCTGCTGTTACGGATTCCAGTCCTGCATGCGCAGCCAGAATCTTCTGTGTCATTGTCATACCCATAGATCTAAATCTCCTTTCGCTGCCCTTCGCAGCTTTCTATCAACAATACGCAAATCTGCGCAGCTGTTTTTCACTGCACTCAGTCTATCATAACCACACGGAAAAAGAAAATACCAATCTTTCATATTTACTATAATATACAGTTATAGTATAATCAAGTATAATATTATTTAGTTATATTTTATGAATCATTTTCAGACAGGAGGCATCGGCAGCCGCCGATGAATAGTATGGAACAGAATTTTAATCTCTACCACATCTTTTATACAGTTGCCCGCTGCAAAAACATTTCCGGTGCAGCAAGAGAACTTTATATCAGTCAGCCTGCCATCAGCAAAGCGATTTCAAAACTGGAGCAGAATTTAAACACCACTCTTTTTCTGCGTTCCTCCAGAGGGGTTAAGCTTACAGAAACCGGGGAAATCCTTTTTAAACAGGTGGAAAGCGCTTTTACTGCTATTTCTCAGGGCGAGGAACAGCTTGCCCGGATGCAGAAACTGGGGATCGGTCACCTGTCCATCGGAGTTTCCAATACGCTTTGCAAGTACGTTTTGCTGCCGATTTTGAGAGATTTTGTCCATGAAAATCCTCATATTCAGATTTCCATTTCCTGTCAGTCTTCCAATGAGACGATTGAAGCTCTGGAAAACGGAACCATCGATATCGGCCTGATCGGAGCTTCGGAAGATATGGAAAAAATAGAGTTCCTCCCGGTTACGGAAATTCAGGATATCTTCGTGACAACAAGAACTTATCTGGACAATTTAAAAGAGCGCATCCCTGCAAGCAGCCATCTCTCTTCCAGAACGGTGTTTGCAGAATCTACGCTCATGCTTTTGAATAAGGAAAATATGACCCGCCAATATGTGGATCAATATCTCTCCAAGGAGAACCTGTCTGCCTCTCAGATGATTGAGGTCACATCCATGGATCTTTTGATTGAATTTGCCAAAATTGATCTCGGCATTGCCTGCGTCATCAAGGATTTCGTAAAAGATGACCTGGCAAGCGGCAGGCTTGTACAGCTTAAAATGCCCGTTTCCATCCCGAAACGGCAGGTGGGCTTTGCCTATATCAGGACTGGCTCTCTGTCTCCTTCTGTTCAGAAGTTTCTTGATTTTTTGACAGTCTCGGAAGCATAAAGAAGATGATCACGCCGGCCAGGCAGATAAAAATCGAGATAAATTGGGAAGTCGTCAAGGTTCCGACGTTTCCTCGGATCAGGTCACCTCTGAAAAACTCCAGAATAAATCTGCCGATGCTGTAAAAAATCAGATAACAGCCAGCCAGCTGTCCATCTGTTTTAAGCTTTTTGGACAAAAGCATCAGAATACCAAAATGCGCAAAGTCCAGAATGCTGGAAATGATCTGGGTGGGCAAAAGCGGTATATTGTTGGGCGCATAGGATGAATCATGAAAAACAATGGCGATGGGATTGTCCGCACTTACTTCCATTCCATAGCAACATCCTGCCAGCAGACATCCGATTCGGCCGATGCACTGGGCCAGTGCGAGAGCCGGTACCACCAGATCAAATATTTTCCAAAAAGCAAGTTTGCTTTTTCTGCAGTAAATATAAGCACCCAGAATACCGCCAATGATGCTGCCATATACCACGAAACCATCTTTCAGACAATACACGATCAAAGAGGGATCTTCCATCAGCTCCGGCAGTCTTGTGATCAGATATAAAATCTTGGCACCTAACAGACCGCTTACTACCGCCCAGATCGCAAGAGGGAATATCTTCTCGGATTCCATTCCTTTCTTTTTCGCACGGTACTCTACCATATAATAAGCCGTCAAAATACCGAGAGCCATCATCAGACCATAGCCGTAAATTGTAAATGGCCCAATGGAAAATAATTCATTTTTCATGTAATCAATAACTCCTTCCGGCGGCGCATACGTTCTCTGAATAGTATGCCCGCTTTTGTGAATAGCAGACAATTTTGCGCCATGGGCTCATTATA
Organism: Lachnospiraceae bacterium; assembly: GCA_017482485.1. GTDB lineage: Bacteria > Bacillota > Clostridia > Lachnospirales > Lachnospiraceae > Gallintestinimicrobium. The sequence goes on along the minus strand of JAFUMV010000032.1, from coordinate 17,075 downwards.
TCTTTTTCATCAGATCTTCGCAACCGGTTCCTGCTTTTTTTAGAAAGATTTAAAAAATTGCGCTTTTTTCTCCAATATATAGAAAATGCTCACTCATTCCCAGCAGTTTTTCGTCGCCGCTTAAGCGCCATGCCAGCTCCAGCCACTTTTCCCTCTGTTCATCTGACAGTGCATGAAGCATTTTTTCCTTGCCGCAAAGAATATTTTCCACACCGGCAAATACCAGTTCCTTTAAACCGGCACTTTCCATCAAAGCTCTCGCTTCCTCTCTGGAACTGAAATAGGAGGTGGTAAATTCCGCCGCATCTTCTGCATGATTTCTTCCATCGTTTAAGTAATTTAACAAATGATCAATATCTCCGTAGTCGGATAAGTCTGAAGCATAATCCTGAATCGGCGCATAAGAGGAAATGAATGCGGCAATCATGATTCCGCCCGGCTTTAACATCCGCATTGCTTCCTTTAATGCCTGTATCCGGTCTTCTTCCTGTAAAAGATGATACAAGGGTCCCATTAAAAGCACCACATCATACTGCTCCTCCCGATATAAATATTCATGCAGCCAAAGCGCATTTCCGTGAATGCAGCTGTCCAGATGCACGCCGGCTTCTTCCGCTTTGTTGATCGCCTGACGGATATTTTTTCCGGAAAGGTCCAGCAGTGTCACCTCATGGCCCTGCTGCGCTAAAAAGATCGAATATCTGCCGGGGCCGCCGCCGATATCCAGCACTTTCTTGTTTCCTGTAATATACTTCAGCATATAGCGTTTTGTCACTTCAAATTCAGGCAGATGCCATTCAAGGCGCTCCCATTCTTCGTATTGTTCATCATAAAAGCGTTCAATTTCCTGCAGTCTGCTGTTTTTTTCCATTGTTTTCTCTTTCCCCTCTTTGCGGCATCCCGTCTCCAGAATGTATTCGCGGCTCTTAAATGTTTGGGAACCATCGAACTTCTGATAGCTTCCGTTTCTGACAAACATGAATCCATTTTTTTCCATTACCTTACCGGATGCCGGATTATCAACTGCATGGCGTCCCAGAACACGTTCGATTTTCAGTTCATCCACACCGAATTTTATAATTCTCGCGGCCGCTTCGGTGGCATAGCCCTGATTCCAGCAGTCCTGACGCAGATTATAGCCCAGTTCCCAGATTTTATATTCCTTATTATAACTGATTCCGCCGCTTCCGATCAGCTCGCCGGTTTCTTTGATCACAAAACCAAAATCGTACAGAGAATCACTGTCCAGCGCCTGCTCTTCTCTCTGCAAAAAATCAACGGTATCTTCTCTGGTCTTATGCAGCGGATAATTCATGAACTTATTCACGATCGCATCACTGGCCCATAACCATACAGCCTCTGTATCCGCAGCTGTAAGCGGGCGCAAAATCAGTCTTTCTGTCTCTAAAACCGGTGTTCTCATCTTTCTTTTCCCCCATCAAAACGATAATCGTAATTGTCCTCTATGATTTCAAAACCAGCCTTTTGGTAAACATGATTGGAAATCGGATTATTTTTATCTACAAAAAGGGCCGCAAACTGAAATCCCTCTTTGAAAAATTCTTCACACATCTTATAAATCAGAGTCTGTGCATACCCTCTTCCACGATATTGGGGCAACGTATATACCTGACTGATGATAATGCCATTTATCAGCTTTCTCGTTCTTTTTGCCATACATACGGGCGTTCCATCAGGCAGGGTCAGAATGCGCAGCGTTTTTTCACCAATCTGAACCTTTTCGATGTCCTCACGCAGGCTTTCGGGATCGCAGTCCTGCCCCAGGGCTTCTTTATGAAAATTCACACAGCCCATTAACACCCAATCCGTATCGTCCGTATCTGCAGTCCTGTAAATGCCCTCCGCCAAAGGAATCTCCTTTAGCTTTCGGCATTCCATAATGTCCATAGAATGGTTCTTTCTTGCCTCATCCGGCTCTTTAAAATAATTTATCACAAACTGTTCTGAAAGAAAACCGTTTGCATTCAATCCTCTCAGAGGAATTTGGTTTTCCTTAAGCCATAATGTCAGCTCTTTGACAGCCTCCTTTACGATTTGCTGCATCAGCTGCCCTTCTTTTGAATCCATTTTATTTGCATCAATAGCGTGAATGATCAGATTCCAGGGTTTGCAGTTGCAAAATGCCAGAATCATTTTTTCCCCCTTCCATACCGTACCAAACATAAGTTCTGCCGCACAGGGGGCCTCGCCATTCCACAGGGCATTTGCCAGGATCAGCTGCGAAACGGACTCTCTCTTTAAAAGATTTTCCTGAGCTTCCGCTAAAAACTGTTTTGCATTTTTGTATATTTTTATCATATTTCTACCTCAAAAAACCGTACCGGTTATCTGCTTCCGGTACGGTCTTCAAACAATTCTTTATTCAAACAAGAATGGCTCATGAGATGCGTACGAAAACAGAAGACCCTTCATCTGTATCCGTGCGCTCATCGCTTCTCAGATACAGCTGCTGCGTCCTGACATCATCTGGGGCATCATCATGTTAATTGTATGTACTAAAACTGACATTGCCATTCTTTCCTTTCATTTTACTTTGCATGTTCGTCTGCATTCTATCTTGAACAGTTACAATATAGCACCATTTTGTCCGTTGTGCAAGCACTATTTTATCTTTTTTGTGCTTGTCGGTAAGACAAGCTACAGTTCGTTTCCTTCTTCTGAAATACCTCATATTTATATGTTTTGCTGTTTCAATACGCCTTCAAATCAATCCATAATGCTTCAACGCTTTTTCGATCCCGTCTTCCATTCTGATGTCTGATAATCGCAGAACGGTAAAATATCCGGAGAGCACTGTCCCATGGCAACGGCATTCGGAACTGTCTGAAGCATTTCCAGATCGTTATTGCTGTCTCCAATGGGAATTGTTCCGGAGCGTTCCATCAATATCAAAAAAGACCATTTTTCTGTCTGTACTGTCCATCCTTTTACTCCTGTTCTACAAAACGTTGGCAGTAACGTTCGTCTTCCAGTTATTATGATACGTTTTTTTCGTATGAAGTGCAAGAACTTCTTCTTCCAGTTCCGGTATGGATACCGTTTCACCGTCACGATAAGAGATCAAACGTTCCAGACAGCTTTTCATTCGCATGATCAGGCCGCCCAGACGAATATCCTGAACGTCAAATCCGTGCGGCTTATTTTCAAGATACCACTGGTTTTTGAATGCAGTATAAAATTCTTCTGTAAGTTTTATCATTTTTTTATAATCTGCAATCAGTTCATCCAAAGCTTCCCTGTTTCCATCTGCGTATACTTTTCTTGTTCGAATTCCGATCGTTGCTTTATAGGAAAGCAGCGTGCAAAGTCTGGATGCGGTCTCAAACAGATAAGAATATTTTCCGTTTCTTTTTGCAGCATTCTTCAGCTTCGCGGCAAAGGTTTTATACTTTTTGCTCTCATCGGGAACAATTGCCGTGTCAAAAATTCCCATAAAGCAATCATTATATAATTCATATTTGGAAGGATTAAAGAGTCCATCTTCCGCCTTTACCACTTTTTCTTTTGCTAAAACAGCTCTGTCCGGAAGATCAAGGAGCATGAAATCTTCATAACTGCAGCCTGTCCATTCGAAAAATTTTTCTTTTATCTCTTTCAGCGCTGTGATTCCCTGTGCCATACAGGCCGCATAACATAAAGCCGGCAGCACGGCATACACGGATGTTTCAGCACCGTCATCCCCCCAAAGAGTAATGAAAGCATTTCGAATTCCACCCTCAATACACGCATTCAAGGCTGCCTTTATCGTACGAACTGCAAAATCATTATGCGGTGTAAAACCTCCCCATTTCCATGCACCACCGGCAAACATAATCTTATCGCTCAGCTGATGATGGCCGGAAATCATCTTCGCATAGGTCTTTTTGTCCGTATGATAATAATCCCAGTAAATCAGAGTAATCTTCTCCGGTATTTGATTTTTTATTTCGGAATGAAAAACCGACTTCGGGCTGTAGTATGCTCCTCCATTTGCAATGCGATAAAACATATCACTCCACATCATGGGTTCGAAACCATATTTATCCGTTATCGCACAAACCCGCTTAAGATGCTCAAGCAGAATTTCTGTGCGATTCTGTTCCCCATACAGGTCAAAAAATTTTCCCTTTCCAAGCATAACGGCTTCATCCATACCGATGTGTATCTTTTTGGAACGAAAGCACTTTCTGAGCGATGAAATCATATTTTCTATCAGCTGATAGGTCCGCTCTTGTCTCACAAGAAGAATACTGTCTATATCATTGATAGTCTTATACTCTGTCCATTGGAATATCGCATTCAAATGTGCCAGAGTCTGTATGCAGGGAATCAGTTCAACACCCAGATCCTGTGCATAATCATCAAGCTCTTTTAACTCTTCCTGTGTATATCTGCCTCTGAAATATCCAAAATATGGTTCGTTATCAACTTCATAGGTGTCCTCTGTATAAAGCTGCACCTGATTATAACCCATTCTGGAAAGAAGAGCGATAAACTGTTTCAGCTCCGAAATTTTCATAACAGCATTTCTCGAGCAATCAATCATTACACCAAAGGTATCAAAATATTTCGCTTTTACTTCCATCAAAAGATCCCCTCCCTGTTTTCAATATATGATTCTTACCTGAAAACCTTCCGCGTTGTGACCGTTCACTTCCAATGTATATGCTTTATTATCTCCCAGCAAATTCCGATAATGGCTTTCCAGAGAGCAGCCGCCTATCATCGTACATTTATTTTTCCCATACTCGTATTTTCCTCCATTTTCAGAGAACAACCGTCATTCTTTGCGCATATTCCGGGCTGATTTCCAAATCCATCTCTTCTCTTTTTTCAAATTTTACGATGTTATCGGCAAGCGCTTTGACAACGGCTGCCCTTCTGTCGATCGTGGGACCTGCCATATGGGGAATACAGTAAACATTCGGAAGTTTTCTTAACTCATTATCCAATTCCATCGGTTCCTGACAATAAACATCCAATATGGCTCTGATCGGTTTTTTCTTCAGGCATTCGATCATTTCCTCCTCCCGCACGATCTTGCCCCGCGCCGTGTTCACAAACAGAGCACCATTCTGCATCTGTTCAAAATGCTCTTTTCCGATCATTCCTTTTGTCCTTTCATTCATGGCCGAATGAAGGCTGATGATTTTGCAGGATGAAAAAATCTCTTCCAGGGATGCCTGGCAGGCATTGTTTTCCTTTAAAAATCCGGCATCAATCGGATAGCCGGAATAGATTTTAAAGCTCACACCAAAGGGTTTCATCAACTTCATCACTCTTTTGGAGATGGCGCCCATGCCGATAATGCCTACACATTGGTCAAACAGCCCTTCCGTATAATCTCCCCCGAAATGCCAGCCGCCTTCCCGGCACAAATTCACATAATCTGGAATTTTCCGAAGCGCTGTAAAGATATAGGCCAGCACGCCCTCCGCAACGGAGTCGGCATACAGATTATTGCCGCTGATCACCCGAATGCCCTGTGCAAAAACGTCCGGCTTTACCAGATTGCCGATGCTTCCGCCGATGTGTGCAATCAGCTTCACAGAAGTATCTTTCAGGGCGGACATGTCCAGTGTTACATGTCCCCAACCGGTCATGATGACATCTGCATCCTTTGCATACAGCGAAATTTCCTCACTGCTCAACTGCCTGTCCAGAGGGGAGTAAATTACCTCACATCTTTCTTCTAAATATCTTTTTGCGTCCTCTGTCAAAAAAGTTTTTTTCACATCTGAATTTTCAGGAACAGATACAAACAGTTTCATCATTTTTCTCTCCTTCAGAGCAAAACCTGCTCATTCATCCTTCCAGCACGCACCGCAGGCTGCGGCAAATGAGGTCATCCATGCCACGCAAAGCGGCAGCACCTCTTCATCCACCGCAAATCGACTGTTATGATGTGCGTAATCGGTATGTTTTTTTGGATCCGCAATTCCGACCTGTACATAGCAATAGGGTGCAATTCTGCCATAATTTGCAAAATTATCCCCCAGCATCATGGTTTTCTGACCGCGGACACGCTTTTCTCCCACAAGCAAAACAGCACATTTTTCGGCGATCTGTGCCGCCCGCTCATCATTTTTCACTGCGTCGCTGACACGGATATTGTTCACTTCCGCCCGACATCCATACATCTGTGCCACATGCGCTGCATAACTTTCCAGCGCTGCCGATACCTTTTGTCTTGTTTCTTCCTTGAGGGTTCGTATCGTCCCTTTTAATTCTGCATCCTGTGCAATGATATTTCCGGCGGTGCCGGCATGAAAGCTCCCAACAGTCAATACCGCCGATTCCATGGGCGAAACCGCTCTTGATACCACCGACTGCAGCGCAGTCACAAGGCAGGCACCCGCTGCCACCGCGTCTGCACATTTTTCCGGCGCAGCACCATGCCCTCCTTTTCCGATGATCCGAACCGTAAACATGTTCACCGCCGCACTCACCACAACCGGGGACACATGCAGCATTCCGGATGCATAAGGACTCCATACGTGAATGGCAAAAAAAACATCCACATCATCCACCAGACCGGTCTCAATCACCTGATCAGAGCCGTTTTCTCCCTCTTCGGCGGGCTGAAAAATCAGCTTTACCGTGCCGCACCAGGCGCTTTTATTCTCCTGCAGAATTCTGGCGCTTCCGAGGCCGACCGCCATATGTGCATCATGCCCACAGGCATGCATCACTCCGGGATTTTCCGATGCATAAGACAGTCCTGTTTCCTCACAGACCGGCAGAGCATCCGTATCACACCTTAAGCCAACCGTACTTCCCGGATTATCGCTTTTTATGACTGCAATTGTGATATTGTCGGCCGGCGCATGATAAAAAATCCCAAGCTTATCCAGTTCCTTTCTAAGATAAATGTTGGTTTTCTGTTCATGATGCGATGTTTCCGGATGTCGGTGCAGCCACCGAAACGCTTCTGTGACATATTCCCTTTCCGCTTTCGCCAGATTCAAAATACTTTCTTCCGTCAACATGAGATATTTTCCTCTTTCCACGCTTCTACAGACACTTCTTTTCCGGATTCCAGCGAAGCGCGCAGTGTCGTCAATAACGCCACCGGACCAATCAGCGTTTCATATTTTTCCTGCTTGGACAGTTTTAAAAGGTGACAGAAATTCAAAAGACTGCTTTTATAAACATCTTCAAAACGAAGCTCTTTGCGAATCACATCTTTTTCGAGATAAGCCTCTGCAAAGGAACTCCAGCAGTCCACCATCTGGATGGAAACCATGAAATTTTCGTAACGTGCCAGAAGCAGAACACCGCTTTTTTGTTTCATTGCCGACATGCCTTTTACATCTTCTCCAAACAGCTCCATCAAAAGCGTCATGGAATGGGGGCCGTAAAACATAATTCCGTCATAGGGACTGTCCGCCATTGACGGATAGTTAAAGCTCCCGGAAAGAATATTGGCCGTATTCTGAAAGCAGTTCGCAAAATTTTGTACATCCCTGCAAAACCGCAGGGAAGAACCGCCGTCGATTGTCAGCCCCTTTTGTCTTGCCAGCATGTACAGCTCTTTTGCCTGCGAAACCGTCTGTGTAAAAGGCTTATCCAGCCATACGCTGATTCCCTGTTCCAGACAGGCTTTCGCAACCTCATAATGCTTCTGTGCGCTTCTGTAAAAGATCATGACCGCATCCACCAGCGGTATCATCTCCTCCATCCTGGGGACTGCCTGCGGAATGGAAAATTCCTGTGCCAGCGCATGTCCGGCCCCGTCTCCTTCCTCCAAAACAGCAGCGATGCAAAATTCCGGTGCAATGAAGTCCTTCCATTTTAAGAAGGCTTTGGGGTGAGAACTTTCCGTACCGACAATTCCGATCCGAATCATGAAAAGCTTCCTTCTTTCTTTATAAATTCTGCTGCAAAAGCGTCATCATTCAAATGAGGGTACTGGGCATATACACGGTCAATCTCTTCCCGCTGTCCCCGGGAAAGACCTTCCTTCGGGTTTAAGCACCAGATGCCCGGCATCAGTCCCTGTCTGCAAAGCACTTCATGAATGCCCGCAATACATCCCTTAAATCCGTTGGCGGTATCGAAAAATGCGCTGTTTGCATCCGTAATCTGGGCCGCCAGCGTCAGCCATTTTGGGTCAATCGCACTTCCGGGAATCTGAGATTTCAATTTTCTGAAAATTTCCACCGCCGTATGTGTCCATACTGCCCAGTGTCCCAATAAGCCGCCCACCATACGCACGCTCCGGACATTCTCTCCGTCTGCAAAACGATATTCGGTCAGCAGGTCTGTAATAATATTATCATCATTTCCGGTGTAAAGTGCAATATCTCTGTTCGAAAAAGCAATTGCTCTTGCCACATCTATGGTCAGATATCTGTTAAAAGCCGCACACTTGACTGCAGCGACACCCTCTATAGCGCAGATTTTTTTCCAGTAATCATAGCTGAAAACTCTGCCGCCCACTGCAGTCTGCAGATAAAAGCCGATCACATCAATTTTTTCTGCCACCAGCCGCGTGCGTTCCACCAGCTCTTCTTCGCTTAAATCATTTAATCTACCGGGACTTAACAGTGCAGCGTCATAGCCAAGCTCGCAGATCAGCTCCGCTTCCTTTACCGCCTGTGGCGCCGGTCCGCAGACTCCGGCAATCGCCAGAATATTTTTCCCGGTACGCTCTCTGTAACGCGAAATCTCATCCATCGCCACCCGCAGCACTGTTTCAAACAGATTCACTTTTGGGTCTCTGATCTCAAACTGCGTCGTATGTACAGCTGCTGCAATTCCATCCACGCCGCATTCCAGGTAATATCGAATCAATCTTCTCTGGCCTGCTTCATCAAAGCTTCTGTTTTCATCCAGTACCAGCGGCATGGCAGGAATAAATGCTCCCTTTAATATCAGTTCTTTCGTTTCTTTTCGCATCAGAATCTTCCTTTCTGCTCCTCAAAATGTGTGGTTTTCCCCAGCTGTCTGCCGTTTGCCAAAAGCCACTGCGCCTGCAGCCGGATCATTTCCGCAACCCCCTTATCCGGATATCCAAACAGCTCCACACATTTCTGAGAATTGCTCAGCAGCGCTTTTTCCGCGGGAGTTCCGATAAAGGTCACCTCTTTTCCCATGTGACGCCCAAGCTCCAGCGCTGCATATTTTGTAGAAACAGTTTCAGGCCCTGTCACATTAAGATATTCCACCTGACTGCTGGCAAGTTTGAGCGCACGAATCGCAACTTCGCTCACATAGCGCTGGGACACACAGTTAAATGCCGGTACATTTAAAGAAACCGGTTCTCCCGCCAGAATTGTTTTGGCAATATCAAACAGCACGCCATAGCGTAAATCAATGGCATAATTCAGACGATATATCAATACCTCTGCGCTGCAGTGCTTTGCCGCATATTCAAAAATCCGCTCTCTTCCAAGGGAGGACATTCCATATTCTCCGACCGGTTCCGGAGTTACATCTTCCGTACATCCGCCATCCTCCAGTCTGGAATAGGGATAAACATTGCCCGTGGAAAATACCACGTATCTGGCAGCACCAAAATGCTGAATAATCATATTCGGGACAGCCACGTTCATTTCCCAGGTATCGCAGGCGCTGCTGCTTGTTCCGAATTTTCTTCCGACCAGGTAAATGATGTTTTTTACCTTCGGCAATTCTGCAATCTGTTTTGGATCTGTAAGATCTGCAGTAATCATCGTCACATTTTCACGTTTCAGCAAATCCACCACGAAAGGATCGCTGAATCTGGCAACCGCATATATCTTTTTCTTTGTCTGACATCTGTCTGACGCCCGCTGCGCCATGACTGACACAGTGGGTCCTACCTTACCGCCGGCTCCCAGAATCATAATATCACCGTCCAGTTTTTCCAGATCCTGAATCAACTCTTCTGACGGTTCGCAAAGCATGTTATCAAGCTGCATTTCAGTCAACACAAGCATCCCCTCCTAAGATCGTCTTTTCTTTCAACCTGATCCTCAGCCCTTTACGCCTCCGACCATAACACCTTTTACAAAATATTACTGAGCAAACGGATAAACCAAAAGTACCGGAATCATGATCAGTACAATCGTCGCATTTTTCACTCCGGTGGGCGTCAGCGCCGTTTCTGCAAGTACGGATGCGCCGCTGGTGGTTCCGCTGGATTCTAAAAGCATGCTTCTGAGAACCAGCTGAAGCGGATATTTTTTCTGATCAAACAGATACAGCATCGGAAGGAAATAACTGTTCCAGTGTCCCATAAAGTAAAACAGGGCTATGGATGCAATGGATGCCTTGGACAGCGGAATCGCCACCTTTCTCACAATCTGAAATTCACTTGCACCGTCCAGATACGCAGCTTCATATAAGCTGCCCGGAATGGACTGATAAAAACTGATCATCACAATCAGATCCATTGTCCATACGGCATTGGGCAGCACCAGTGACCAGACGGTGTCCAAAAGATGCAGTTCCTTTACCACCAGGTAAGTAGGAATCGTACCGCCGGAAAAAAACATGGTAAACAGAATCATCTTCATCAGAACACTTCGTCCGACAAGATCTGTTTTGGACAACGGATAGGCCATAATCACCGTCATCGCCACATTGATAAATACGCCCAACACTGTGTAAAACACGCTGTTTCCAAATGCCCGAAACACCTTTCCCTGCTCCAGAATATAGGTAAAGGATTCCAGCGTAAATCCTTTCGGAAATATGGAAACCTCATTTGCCATGATCGCGTAACGATCACTGAAAGCAATGGCTGTTACATGAAGGATGGGATAAGCAACACATACAGAAATTATGATCAATATCAGATGTATAACCAGATCGAACATCCCAATTCATTTTTTCTTCATCGCTTTTCCTCCCTTACCACAGACTGGAACCGGTCGCACGTTCGCATATTTTATTGGCCGCAATCAGAATCACAGCAGCCAGAGCACTTTCCAAAAGGCCCACTGCTGAACCAAAGGAATAGCTCTTGTTGGTAATACCGACCCGATAAACATAGGAACCGATGATATCTGCTGTTTCCAATGTCAAATCATTGTAAAACAAAAGCGTTTTATCCGGCGTAATCCGAATGATATTTCCTACTCTCAGCAAAAACATGGTAACAATAGTAGGCATGATGGAAGGAATTGAAATATACCGGATCATTTTAATTCTGGAACAGCCGTCCAGCTTTGCAGCTTCATACAGATTCTGATCCACCCCTGACAAAGCGGCAAGGTAAACAATCGCTCCCGAACCCAGGCCACCCCACAGATCGCTCAGAATATAAATGAACAGATAAAACTTCGGATCTCCGTTGAAATGAATGACGTTGCCGCCCAGCTGTACAATCATCTGATTGATCACACCGTCCACAGAAAATAAATCCTTAAAAATGCTGCAGATAATAACCAGAGACAGAAAACTCGGCAGATAGGATATTGTCTGATATGCCTTTTTACATCTCATATTCTGTACTTCATTTAAAATAACTGCAAAAGCAATGGTCAGAGGAAACTCAATTACCAGCTGAAGTACTCCAAGCCTGAGTGTATTAAATGTCAGACGCCATACATCAGCGTTGGAAAAAAACTTTTCAAAATGTTTCAAACCAGCCCAGGGGGATTTCAAAACTCCCAGAAACGGGCTGTAATCCTTAAAAGCGATAGCAAGTCCGAACATGGGACCATACCGGAAAATCAGGTAAAACAAAAGTCCCGGAACCAGCATGATAAATAACTCTCTTTGTCTCCACATCCTTTTTCTGAGACTTTTCTTGTTTGTTTTATTCATTCAAATTCACTCACTTTCATTTGCAAAAGGCCTGTTAGCAGTTTGCAACAGGCCTTTTCATCATTACTTATTCAGCATGGAAAGAAGCTTTTCTCCATATTCTGCAGTAACCTTATTCACAAATTCCTCCCATTGAGCATCGCCATAGGATGCGTTTGTAATATAGTTTGCTCTGAACACGCTCAGTTCATCAGTCAGACCGGTGATCAGCAGATTATAGTCTGCTGTATCTTCCGCTGCCACATCGACCTTTGGATTATCCTTCGAATTTCCAAGCTCCTTCACAAGATCCTGCGCAGCCTGTTCTTTTTCCGTAAATGCAAAATAGCAGCTGCGACGGTCCGGATGCAAATAAGCGCCTTCAATCCACATACCATATTTTTCTTCCAAAAGGCCGATGTTAATTGTACTGCCTTCCAGTTCAGGATATACGGCGGTTCCGCTTTCATCCCATTCAAAATTTTCGCCTTCCACACCGATGGTCATGATTTCAGACCCTTCATCACTGTAGAGCCAGTCAATCAGCTTCATGCTCACTTCCGTGTTCTCATTATTCGCCACTGCATTTCCCCAGAATTCAAGCTGTGGCAGTTCTTCGTAATGTCCGGTACCGATGGGATAACCGAATTCAAGGCTGAAGGTTGTATTCGCATCATTTTCCTTCGCTGCATTGTCCAGAGCGGACATCCGGCCGATCCATTCGTTACAGACAAATGCTTCGTTATTTAAGAATGCCTCATTATATGTATCCACAGTGGAATCCAGAAATTCAGGATCCATCAATCCCTCTGTATAAAGCTTCTGGAAAAAGTCCAGATATTCCTTAAAGGCATTGCTCGTACAGCCGATGTACCATTCCTGTTTATCATAGTCATAAGCCACATCTGCGTTATTGATGCCAAATTCCGACATCCAGCGTTCCAGAGATTTCTTTCCGTTGGAAGTAGCCAGAGGATAGCTGTCAGGATAAGCTTCTTTCAAAGCCACCAGCGCATTGTAAAAGCCTTCCGTATCTGTCCAGGGTGCAATTCCAAGCTCTTCAAAAACATCAGCGCGGTACAGGTTTCCATGGTTGATATCTCTATTCAGACGATAAATCGGAATCTGATAGTTCTTACCGGATTCTGTGGTGTATGTCTGGTAGATTTCATTCATGTCAGCATCATCCAGAATAAGTGCCTTAAAATTGGGCATCACATCCACATAATCCAGAACGTTGGCAAACGCTCCCTGTTCACCATATTCATTAATTTCTGTCTCGGACAGTGACCAGAACATGATATCCGGAAGAGCACCGCTCGCAATTACCGCTGAAGCCTTTTCATCTTTTGATTCACTCGGATAAACAATAGGCTCAACCTGAATTCCCGTACGTTCTTTGATTTTCTGGAAGATCCATGTATTTTCATCAAATTCATAATTTGAGCCAAATGACATGGTGATTGTTGTCTCTTCCTCTACCAGCCAGCCGTTGCCCTCTTCGTCTGCTGCCTCGCTTATGTTTTCTGTTTCTGCACTTTCTTCTGCTGCGCTTTCGGCACTTTCTGCTGCTGGGCTTTCTTTTGCAGGAGCTGTGCTGCTGTCTGCAGAGGAGCAGGCGCCCAGCACTAAAGATGCCGCCAATGCCGGAGCTATCACTTTTGCAAGATTCTTGTTTCTCATTTTTTTACCTCCCAATCTTTTGTTGATGTTCATATTATTGCACAATATTATTTTCCTTTCTCGTAATTTTTTCGACAAAAAACATATTTTCTTATCCAATTCTGTTGTATACTATAAATTATATTTGACTTTTTCCTATGTAAAAATTAGACTGTATGTATGTTTTGATGCATTCCCTATTCAAATTCACGGCCAGCTACAGCGTTGGCAGACGGAGGAAAACATGAAAATCGAAGAAATTGACAAAAATCTGCTGGTCAATACAAAAATTGCAGAACCTGATATCATCTGGATGAATATCAGGCAGATTCCTTTTGTAATATCAGGAATTCAATATGATGAGGAACAAGGCTTTTATACACGTATGCCGCAGGCAGTTGCCGAACAGGTTTCAGCGGGTGTAGCACATTTAAATTCCAATACCGCAGGCGGTCGTGTCCGTTTTCGCACCAATTCTTCCTTTATCGGAATTCATGCAGTGATGAACAACTGTGCTCTTATGCCGCATATTACACTGGTGGGACAATCCGGCTTTGATTTATACCGCAAAAAAGAGGGCGAAAATACAGAAGTTTATTATCACTCCTTTATTCCTCCCATGGACATGCAGACCGGTTATTCAGCACCGTTTGAAACAGATGGCGCGCTGGCTGAGTATACCATCAATTTTCCGCTTTACGATGGCGTAAAGGAGCTCTATATTGCCCTGAAAAAGGATGCCGTGCTTTTGGAGCCGACTCCCTATCGTCATCCGGTTCCGATCGTCTACTACGGTTCCTCCATCACCCAGGGCGGCTGTGCATCCAGTCCCGGCAACAGCTATCAGGCCATCATTTCCCGCATGCTGGATACAGATTACATCAATCTGGGCTTCTCCGGCAGCGGTAAGGCTGAAGATAAGATGGTACAGTATCTCTCTGATCTGAAAATGAGTGTTTTTGTCTGCGATTATGACCATAATACGCCGGATGCAGAATATCTTTTAAAAACCCATTTACCGCTCTATCGCAGCATTCGTGCAAAGCAGCCTGAACTTCCGATCATCTTTTTGTCCGCCCCCGACATCCTGATCGCACCGCAAAAGTTTTCTGCCCGCCGCGAAGTAGTCAGAAATACTTATCAGACTGCACTGGACGAAGGCGATAAAAACGTATATTATATTGATGGTGCAGAGCTTTTTGCCGGCGATAACTGGGACAGCTGTACCGTTGACGGAACCCATCCGAACGATCTTGGTTTTTACCGCATGGCAATGCGTATTAATAAGGAAATTCAGAAGATATTTTCCTAATAGACAAAAAGGGGGAAAAATGCAATTATTCACTTCCTATAAGGCCGCTTTTCAGTCCTGTGTAGAAACACAGACTTTTTCTGTGGCGCACTTATATCATCTGAAAAAAGATATGAATATTGATACCTCCGGATGCTACAAAATATTCTTTCCACTGACCGGTAAGAAGAAATTTCACATTGATAATCATATTTATAATGTTGAATGTAATGATCTGTTTTTTATAACGCCCAGAGAATGGCATTATTTTTCACACTTTGATGATGAAGAGGTTCATGAACGTTATGTTATTTTCATCTTTCCGGATTACTTAAAATCCTCCTCTTCCTCAAAAACCGATCTGACTGCATGTTTTTCCCATGCAAATGCAGATTTTCCGAATAAGCTGACGCTGTCTGAGAAGGAACGGGAACGCTTCATTTACTACATTCGCAAGCTTTCCTCACCGGAAGAATATGGCAGCGATTTGCTGGATCATGCTGTTTTTTTAAGGCTGATGGTACTGTTAAACAGAATTGCACCGCTTCACAAAGAAACACAGATTTCTCCGGTCAATACATTAAACCTTCATAATAAAACCGTGGACGAAATCATAGCATACCTCAATACTCATATTACGGAGGATTTGAGTTTAAAGAACATTGCCGAGCAGTTTTATATTTCCCCCTCTTACCTTTGTAAAACCTTTAAGAATACGACGGGAACCACCATCCATAAATATATTACTGCCCAGCGCATCACGCTTGCAAAGGACTTTCTTTCTGAGGGACACCCTATCATCAAAGTCAGCGCGATGTGCGGATTTAACGACTATAACGCCTTTCTGAAAGCCTTTACAAAGGAAGTCGGAATCTCTCCGAAAAAGTATTCTCAATTCTCTGTATAATGCTATCGCCGTGTCCGGTATGGGGTACATTATACTTGTCTACTGAGGGTATATACGATCAAAACTACTAAAAATACCCCAATTGCATGCCAAAATGGTTAAAAAATAGCTTGATGAGGGTATATGGACGCAGATTTTCTGGAAATACCCCGGAAAGCAGATAAATACAGGGTATTTCTGAGGAATTTGAATGCATATACCCCCATAAGGCATCTATCCCTGGCAAAATACGCTATTTAGGGGTATTTAGGAAGAAAAAATCTGTATATACCCTGGCACTGTAAGTCTGCCCCATTTAGCTGGATTTTTTTACGAGAACCTTTGCAATTCACTATGTGAATTGCAAAGTAGCGGCATTAAAAAAGGAACGCAATTCGCGTTCCTTTTTTAATGCCTTAGTTGTTGATCAGTTTATCTTCGCCGTTCCAGCTGTAGAGCTTACGAACTTCTTCGCCAACCTTTTCAGCGGGATGTTCAGCAGCCAGCTTTCTCATAGCCTTGAAGTGTACCTGACGGCCTGCATCGCTCATGTCAAGCAGGAAGTCTTTTGCAAAGGTACCATCCTGGATATCGGAAAGGATCTTCTTCATAGCCTTCTTGGTATCTTCTGTGATAATCTTGGGTCCTGTGATGTAATCGCCGTATTCAGCGGTGTTGGAGATGGAATATCTCATGCCTGCGAAACCGGACTGATAGATCAGGTCAACGATCAGCTTCATCTCATGGATACATTCGAAATAAGCATTTCTCGGGTCATAACCTGCTTCAACCAGAGTTTCGAAACCAGCCTGCATCAGAGCGCATACGCCGCCGCACAGAACTGCCTGCTCACCGAACAGGTCTGTGTCTGTCTCAGTACGGAAAGTTGTTTCAAGAACGCCTGCTCTTGCGCCGCCGATAGCCAGTGCATAAGCCAGTGCTTTGTCCAGAGCCTGTCCTGTAGCATCCTGCTCAACAGCAACCAGACAGGGAACACCCTTGCCTACCTGATATTCGGAGCGTACGGTGTGACCAGGTCCCTTAGGAGCAACCATTGTTACGTCAACATCCTTGGGAGGCTTGATGCATCCGAAATGAATGTTGAAGCCGTGAGCGAACATCAGCATGTTGCCGGGCTCAAGGTTGGGCTCGATATCCTTTTTGTACATATCAGCCTGCAGTTCATCGTTGATCAGAATCATGATGATATCAGCTCTCTTAGCTGCTTCTGCTGCTGTAAATACTTCAAATCCCTGAGCTTCTGCTTTTGCCCAGGACTTGGAGCCTTCATAAAGACCGATGATAACGTTGCAGCCGGATTCTTTAGCGTTCAGAGCGTGTGCGTGTCCCTGGCTGCCGTATCCGATCACTGCGATTGTCTTATCCTGTAACAGGGAAAGATCACAGTCTTCCTGATAATAAATCTTTGCCATTTTTTATTTCCTCCATTTGTTTATAATGCTTATATAACTGAAAGGCATATCTGCCTAAGAGTCCTTT
>JAFUMV010000031.1 GCA_017482485.1 Lachnospiraceae bacterium | reverse complement strand
GACAAAACACGCTCTTTCGGGGTATTTTAAAAGAAAAAATCCGTATATACCCCGCGACCGCAATCTGAACAGTCTGAACCATATTTGCTGTCAATTTCTGCCGAACTTGCCCCAGTAATTTAAGGCAGGCGCCCGCGAAACAGTAAAGCACAAGTACAACAGGGAAGGGGAAGGGCAAAGCTCAAAAATGGCTTTGCCCTTCCCCTTCCCTGTTTTCGCATTATACATATTGGATAATACAGACTCTACCCCTTTTCGCAGCAATCATTGCTCTGACTCCACAAGCATCCAGGCCGCCATCTTACTTTCCTGGGTCCAAAGCTTACCCGCAGATGCATAATCAGTCACATGCATTTTGCTTCCGTCTTTCAGAGGCACCTCCATTTCCAGAATATGCTTATAAGGCGCGATCTCCTTTTCTGGAAATGTAACATCCACATATCCGTCTTTCCCGACCGGAATTTGAACAGGATCGTCCACACGGTATCCCAGTCTGTTTTCCTGGGCCAGTATCACAGGCCCTCTCCGCAATGCGAGATGATCCTTCGCAATGGGATCCTCCTCATCAAAAGTTGGAATCATAAAATTTTCCCCCCAAACCACATGATTCATAAGAATCTGACTGCCATAGGGGGTGGGATGCAGCGCTTGTGTACGCATGTCCAGCTCCAGTTCAATCACATCTTTCGCTGACCATTCTCTGTCAAGCCGCACATATCCGGAAGGGATTTTCTCTCCGACAGACGCGCTCTCTTTGTTTGTCCAGAAAATTTTTCCATTCACGGATAAACTTGTCTGCCTGCTCCATGCCGGAATTCTGATCAGCAATTCGAACGGTTCCTTTTTCTCTGTAGCAACAGTAATCTTCACTTTTCCGCTGACCGGATATGTGGTCTCAGTATGGAAAACAATTCTGTTTCCCGTGCCCGTTTTTGCTTCCATTCTGCCATCAACGAACAGATTCAGAACAAATCCTTTCTTTGAAGCAAGCAGCGCCATTTTGGGAACCAGTCCCAAGCCCGCGGCACCGATGCAGGCACAGCAGCCATAATAATGATTGTCTGACATGACCTTCAAACCGCCGATTCCATTCCCTCTGGTGCCGGCTGTCAGCGGGCTGTAGCTGTCAAACGGCAAGGGCTCCATACACCATTCAGGATGATTGGTCCGCATGGTAGGTTCAATCACCTTTTCTGTGTTAATGGATCCCAGATAGGCATTGTAAAGAGAAATTTCAAATGCATCCGCAAACGACGCTTCCCCAGTCAGCAATGTCATCTGATAAAAAAATTTCATCAGAGTGACCGTCACACAGGTCTCCTGCATGGTAGCGCCATTGTTGGTATTGGCCTGCCTGACCGCAGAGTGGTCAAATAATTCGTGCGTACAGCCGCTGCTGCCAATGATGGTAAAGTCGCTCTCCAGTATTTTTTTTGCGAAATTCACGATGCTCACTTTATATTTTTCAATCCCTGTTATGCGGTAATACTCCAGTAGCCCTTCAAAGCAGGAAATCATTTCATAAGCTTTTGTTACCGGGTACTGATAAGGAAAAAATTTATCTTCATAGGCCAGATCAAAAATATTAACCACATCAGTGCCGCCGCAATTCACAATATATGTTGCGAAATCAAAATACTTCTGTTTTTTGGTAATATTAAAAAGTCTTACAATCGGTTCCAGTAAGGAAGAAGAATTCAGGCCCCTCCAGTGGCGTGTTGCCCTGGTAATCAGCCGCTTTCCCTCTTTCGGATCACCGATTTTTGTCATGATATAATCGACCTGACGGCACATGCTGTCCACGATCTGCCCTTTCAGATCAGGATCCTCACAGATTTC
Organism: Lachnospiraceae bacterium; assembly: GCA_017482485.1. GTDB lineage: Bacteria > Bacillota > Clostridia > Lachnospirales > Lachnospiraceae > Gallintestinimicrobium. Next base: position 6,223 of record JAFUMV010000031.1, on the reverse strand, counting down.
CAGATAATACTGCATGCCCAGCAATACATACTTTCTGGACCAGATATCCCAGGCTTCAAATTCATGATCGATCCCGTAGCTGCTGATTCTTCCATTCTCCTCCTGCGCAGACAGCATATCCCGTACGCTATCCGTAAGCGCACTGTACAGCTGGGGATTTTGGGAATAACAGTAAACAAAGCAGGCACCGCGCATCATTTTTCCCCAATATTCGCCTCTCCAGCCGCCATCATAATCCGCATCCTCTTTAAACTGCTGCACGAAACGCTTCCACAAATCCGCTCTCAAAAGCTGAAACTCTTCAATATAATGAACAGCCTCATCCAGAAATCCGTTGAATTTGCAAACAGTTTTTAAATCGGCAGAAAAAAAATTTCTCATTTTCGGTTCCCCTTTCTTTTTTCTTACATCCTAACCTGCCCGGACGTGAAAAAGAATAGGAAATTTCTACTTTGCAGTAGGATATCTTTTCCGAAATTCTGCCGGTGTCTCATGATAGATGTCCCGGAAATTCTTGTAAAACTGCTTCTTATCCGTATAGCCCACCTTATACATGATCTCATCATTATTCAATTCGCTTTGAACCAGCAGGCGGGCCGCTTCCTCCATCCGCTTTTCTTTGATATACTCCGACAGACTGATTCCGCATTGTTCCTTAAAAATCCGGCTCAGATAAGCAGGATTATAAAAAGTATGCTCTGCGATCTCCTTAAGCGTCAGCTTTTCAAAACATCTGGAATCAATATACGCAAGGCATTCTGCAGTAATGCGGCCGATGCAGCTTTGGCTCCCGGCATATACCTGCGCACTTTTCAGTTCCCGCAAAATTCTGGAATACAAAACTCTGCTGTACCCGTTTAAGACAGAGCGATACCCCAACTCCTTCCGAACAAATTCTCTGCGCATCTCTTCTATCATTTTTTTGATTTCCAGATATTCATTTCCCCTGAAATGAACGATCTGAGACCGGTCCGCTTTCATTTCAGAGAACTCCTGAAACAGAGAAATCTCAAAGATTTCATAAATATTTTCTGAATTGATCAACTCTTCACTGAAAAACGCCGGCACATACAAAAGATTATAATACCGAAACTCCTTTGACTTTGCCAAAAAGGAATGGGTCTGACCATAATTTACAAAAATCAGGTCCCCCGCCTCTGCATCATAGCGTTCTCCATCGATACATTGTTCACACCAACCTTCCGCAATAAAAATCAATTCCACAAATTCATGTGTGTGGGTCTCACACATTCTGTCATGATCCAGGTAAGTGATGTTTATATTCTCATGCGGATTCAGGTATTTTTTCAATGCATATGTACGCATCATTTGCCCTCTCTTTTACTGACACTTTTGTGCGCGGCAACCTGTCTTTACTCCAAAATTTTACGAATTTCCCGAACAGCATCCGCCGTTCCCGCCAGGACAGAGCATGGCCGATCCAAAGTCACAGCATTTCCGTTTCCCTGTCCGATACAGCCGCCCGCCTCTTCAATGATGACAGAAGCCGCCGCATAATCATAGGGCTGCAGCTTCAGTTCCAGATAGGCAACATTATTGCCGGATGCGATTCTGCATAAGTCCAGCGCTGCGGACCCGCCGTTTCGCACGGACAAACTGCGCAGATAAATTTCCTTTACCGCATCAAAAAGCAAATCCGTGTCGCTTTCGTTATACCGCGCGCAGCCAAAGGCGACGATTCCCTGACTGAGAGCCTTATTTTCCAGATGCAACCTTTTACCGTTCAGGGTGCTCCCCTTCCCGCGGATTCCCACATACATTTCATCCACATAGGGATTATAAATGAATCCGGCAATCATCTTTTTCCGATAGCTCAGGCCGACAGATACACAGCTGTGATGATAGCCGAACATAAAATTAGTGGTGCCGTCAATCGGATCGATGAAAAAAGTATATCCATCAGATATCTCAGCGTTCTGACTTCCTTCTGTCTCTTCTTCTCCAAAAAAAGAGGCTTCCGGCAGGATTTCTCTCAATCCGCTGATCAGGAAACGCTGGATCTCAAGATCAAAATCCGTACAGAAATTTGCGATTCCCTGTTTCTGATGGATGGAATTTTCTGTCAGCGTCCCCCGAAGCAGAATCTGTCCCGCTTCGCGGACAAGGTTTTCGATTTCATTATAATTCATACACATAATACGACCTCCTCCATTTTTGCAGCAGCCCGTTATTCAATTTTCAAGAATTATTCTAACGCATAATTCCAAAAACTACAAGTTTGTCGCAACACCGCCAGTTCTCATCATTTTGCGTCGATGAGGTCGCGTCTGTAGTTGTCGTGTGGGCACATAGCAAAGAAATCCTCGAAAATGCCCGGTTTTGCTTCGAAACAATTGTTTAAACATGGGAAAATGGGCATATACACATGGAAAGTCTTGTGGTGCCCGATAATTTGCTGTTTTTCCGGGCATTACAGAGGTTTTCATGTCTATATGCCCGCCGGACGCCGTTTTAGCGGGAGAAATCATGGAAATTTGGGCACTGGAAGAATTTTCCGGGCTATATGCCCATTACACATTGTGGCTGCGTCTGAATTGTCGTTCTGGTACTCCGATATATTGGAAGCGACAGGGCTTTTCATTGATCGGTTGTATTACAACTGCTGGTTGAATGTATCTATAAAAATTCTGAGCAAATCGCAGGACTATAACACCCAGAAGCGCTTCATCATTTCCCTAATATCGTTCAAATCCGGCTTATCCATACTCCTATGATACTCGATATGCTGACCTTCATTAAGATTTGGATAATAAACACACCGCCTCGCACGCCCCGGTCCACGGGAACATATCCACCGGCCATACTTCCTTCGCCCGATATCCCAGTTTCTCCAGATATGTCACGTCTCTTTCCAACGTCTCCGGGTTACAGGAAACATAGACCACCTTCCTGGGTCCGATCTTTGCCACCGCATCCAAAAATGCTTCGCTGCTGCCGGCTCTGGGCGGGTCCATGATCACCACGTCCACCTTTACCTCATCTGCAGCGCAGCTGGTCAGGAAATGTCCGGCATCGTCACGGTAAAAACGGATGTTTTTCACGTCATTGGCCTTCGCATTTCCAATCGCATCGCGTACCGCATCGCCGTTGTTTTCCACGCCGATCACATTGCCCGCCTTTTTCGAGGCGATCAGCCCGATGGTTCCGGTGCCGCAATAAGCGTCAACCACGGTTTCCCTGCCGGTCAGTTCTGCCAGTTCAATTGCTTTCTCATAAAGCTTCGCCGCCTGCACAGGGTTGACCTGATAGAAGGATGCAGGAGAAATCTTAAATTTCATGCCGCAAAGCTCATCCACGATATAGCCTTTTCCATAAAGGGTCTGATATTTGTCGCCCAAAATCAGGCTGTCCGTGCGGTTATTCACGTTCTGCACCACTGTTGTGATTTCAGGATGCACCTTACGCAGCGCATCCACAAAATTGCGTTTGGAGGGAAATACGGGAGAGGCCGTCACCAACACCACCATGATTTCTCCGGTCTGCCATCCCCTGCGCACCAGCACATAGCGCAGCAGTCCGTATCCGGTATCCTCATCATATACCTTGATTTTAAAGGATTTGAGTAGTCCACGGACTGTTCCAATGATAGCGTCCGCCCTTTCATCCTCGATCAGGCATGTCTCCACCGGCAAAAGGCGATGGCTTTTTTCCTCATACACGCCGGAAATCGGATTTTTCTTTCTGTCCATGCCAAAAACCGCCTGCACCTTATGGCGGTAATGATAAGGATTTTCCATGCCGATGATGGGCTGCACCTTACAGTGCTTTTCCATCAGTTTGCGCATCTCCTTCTGCTTTTCGGAAAGCTGCTTTTCATAACTCAAATCCAGATATTTACAGCTGCCGCACTTTTTAAAAAGCGGACAGGGCGCTTTGGCTGCTTTTTTGTCCGCCGCAGGCTTTACGGCATTTTTTTGGGTGTCGGTTTTCTTTAAAAATCTATCACTTTTCTCATTTCTGCTGCGCTTTTCCATGATCAACATCTCCATTTTCAGCTTCATTTATATCTACCGACCATCTTATCGGAAAACCGCCCAAAATGCAATAAATCCTTTTACTTTTCCTCCATCACACTCATATAGGCCGGACGGATGATTTTGTCCGCGCAGATGAGTTCTTCGATTCGGTGCGCGCTCCAGCCCACCACTCTGGCCACTGCAAAAACGGCTGTATAGAGCTCCATCGGAATGCCCAGCATCTCATAAACAAAACCGCTGTAAAAATCCACATTGGGGCTGACTCCTTTATAGATTTGACGCTTTTGGGCGATCAGCTTCGGCGCAAGCTCTTCAATGTTTTCATAGAGTGAAAGATCGCGTTCTCTGCCCTTTTCTGCTGCCAGCTGTTCCACATACTGTTTGAAAACCCGCTCCCTGGGATCTGACAGAGAATAGACCGCATGGCCCATGCCGTATACGAGCCCCTTTTTGTCAAAGGCCTCTTTGTCGATTATTTTTTCCAGATAAAAAGAGACCTCGTCCTTATCCGCATAGTCCCGCACATTCCGCCGGATATCTTCCATCATTTCCATGACCTTAATGTTGGCGCCGCCGTGTCTTGGGCCTTTTAAAGAGGACATCGCCGCCGCGATGGTGGAATAAGTATCCGATCCGGAGGAAGTGACCACCCTGGTAGTAAAAGTGGAATTATTTCCGCCGCCGTGCTCCATGTGCAGAATCAGGGCGGTATCCAGCACTTTGGCCTCTGTAGCGCTGAATTTCCTGTCGGGCCGCAGAAGCATCAGCAGGTTTTCTGCCGTGGAAAGCCCCGGATCCGGATTGTGAATGAACATGCTTCCGTTCTTTTCATAATGATTATAGGCATTATATCCATATACAGCCAGCAGCGGAAATTCGCTGATCAGCTGAATGCACTGGCGCAGGGAATTGCTGACGCTGGTGTCCATGGCTTTCTCATCATAAGAGGCCAGCGTCAGAATGCTTCTGGTCATGGTGTTCATGATATCTGCCGAAGGCGCTTTCATGATCACGTCTCTGGTAAAATTAGTAGGAAGTCTGCGGGCTTCTCCGATCATTTCCTGAAATTCCGTCAGCTCCATCTCGGAAGGAAGCTCTCCAAACAGCAAAAGGTATGCGACTTTTTCAAAGCCAGGCTCCTGCGCTCCGAGACTGTTGATCAGATCTTCCACCCGATATCCCCGGTACCAGAGTTCGCCGTCACAGGGCGCTTTCTTTCCGTCTACGATTTTCGAGGAAACGATTTTGGAAATATTGGTCAAACCGGTCAGAACACCGTTTCCTTTCTCATCCCGCAGTCCTCTGTTCACGCCATATTCTTCATACAGCCGGGAATTGATGGTATCATTTTTGCGGCACAGCTGTTCCCGAAGCCTCACATAATCATTCATTCGCTGAGTCATTTCCCTTTTCCCCCTCCATCTTTTCAAATTCCTCTGCCATTATAGTATCCAGCTCTTTCATCTTCTCCAACAAACAGATCACGTTTTCCTTTCCAAATCTTTCAAACACGCTTCCATAATATTCCTTCAAAACCGCTTCCTGCTCCGCCAGCAGCTTTCTGCCGTTTTCAGTGATCACCACATAGGTTCCTTCGCTTCCGTTTCCGTCATGGGACCACACAAGCAGTCCCCTGTCCCTTAATTCTCCGATCATTTTTGAAGTCTGACGTATAGTCAGCTTAAGCTTTTCTGCCAGATCCTGTAAGTAAGTTCTGCTGCCCGGTCCGCCGTCCGCTTCACCGCTGACCGAAATACTGTGCAGCGCGATATATTCCGGCACGCTGAGCCTGCGAAAATAATGATGGAGCTTTCCCTGATTCATGAGGTAACGCCGATATGTCAGCTCGTTGGAGAGACGACTGATCTCATCTGTATTCACTGCTTTTTCCTGATCTTCCATAGTTCATTCTCCTTTTACTTTAATTTTAAACTGTTTGTATTTAAACTATTATAACATCTGAAATTTATGAGTCAATTAAATAAGTATAAAAATAGTGCGCGTAAGCGACATATTTCCGGCAATCGCAGATTGCCTGTGCGCAGAGTACGCATCCCCGCGGAGCGTCTTTTTTATGCCATAGGAAGTCCGGAGGACTTTCCTATGGCATAAAAAAAGACGGAGCATCTCTCCGACTCCGTCCTGAAAACCTTTTGTTTATCATACGATCTTTTCGATGTTTTTACGAATCTGTGCCGATACCTTCCTGAAAACCGCCATTTCTT
>JAFUMV010000030.1 GCA_017482485.1 Lachnospiraceae bacterium | reverse complement strand
GTTCGATCTCAACGTTGGAGAAATCGATCACTTCTTCCACAACGGGAGCTTCCGCAACGGGTGCTGCAGCTACGGCTTCTGCCTTCGCAGCTTTCTTGGGAGCGTCCAGTGATCTCATTGTCGGGAACAGCAAAACATCCCTGATCGCAGGTGAGTTTGTCAAAAGCATTACCAGTCTGTCGATGCCGTAGCCGATGCCGCCTGTGGGAGGCATGCCGATTTCCAGCGCGTTCATGAAGTCTTCATCTGTGGTGTTGGCTTCTTCATCCCCCTGCGCAAGCGCTTCTTCCTGCGCCTTGAAACGCTCTCTCTGGTCGATGGGATCGTTTAACTCGGAGTATGCGTTGCACATTTCCCAGCCGTTGATGAACAGCTCAAAACGCTCAACATAGTTGGGATCTTCGGGTTTTCTCTTGGTCAAAGGAGAGATCTCAACGGGATGATCCATAACAAAAGTGGGCTGAATCAGATGCTCTTCTACAAACTCTTCGAAGAACAGGTTTAAAATATCGCCCTTCTTATGTCTCTCTTCGTATTCCACGTGATGTTCTTTTGCCACTGCTTTTGCTTCTTCATCAGAGTGGATTTCATTAAAGTCTACGCCGGAATACTGTTTAACGGCTTCCAGCATGGTGATGCGTGCGAAAGGCTTTTCAAAGTCGATCACATGCTCGCCGTAGGGCAGCTGCAGGGTGCCGTTTACTTCCTGCGCCACATAACGGAACATGTTCTCGGTCAGCTCCATCATGCCGTGGTAATCGGTATATGCCTGGTACAGCTCCATCAGAGTGAACTCAGGGTTGTGTCTGGTGTCAACGCCTTCATTACGGAATACACGTCCGATTTCATATACGCGCTCCATGCCGCCAACAATCAGTCTCTTTAAGTAAAGCTCCAGAGAAATACGAAGCTTCACATCCTCATCCAGAGCATTGTAGTGGGTTTCAAAAGGTCTTGCAGAAGCGCCGCCCGCATTCGCCACCAGCATGGGGGTTTCCACTTCCATGAAATTCTGGCCGTCCAGATAACGGCGAATTGCGCTGATAATTTTGGAACGCTTCACGAAAGTCTCTTTCACTTCCTGATTCATGATCAGGTCCACATAACGCTGACGGTATCTCATATCAGTGTTGGTCAGACCATGATACTTCTCGGGAAGTACCTGCAGGCTCTTGGAAAGCAGTGTTACTTCGGAAGCATGGATGGAGATTTCACCGGTCTTGGTTTTGAAAACTTCACCCTTTACGCCAACAATATCGCCCACATCATATTTCTTGAAATCAGCATAGGGTTCTTCTCCGATGCTGTCTCTTGCCACATATGCCTGAATGCTGCCCTTTAAATCCTGCACGTTGCAGAAGGAAGCCTTGCCCATGACACGCTTGAACATGATACGGCCTGCCACGCTGACAGTCTGTCCTTCCATGGATTCAAAGTTTTCCTTAATGTCTGTGCTGTGATTTGTCACATCATATTTTACATGCAAAAAAGGATCCTTGCCCGCTTCCTGCAGCGCAGCCAGCTTCTCTCTTCTCACCTTGAGAATCTGGTTTAAATCCTGTTCCTGCACCTTGTTGTTATTGTTCTGTGCTTCTGCCACTTTTATCCGCTCCTTACTCACAAAAACCGCCCCGGACTGCAGCCGGAACCGTATATCAGTTGGACCGTTCGATCTCCAGCACCTTGTACTGCAGCACGCCGGCCTGTGTCTCCACTTCTACAATATCTCCCAGCTTGGCACCCATCAGCGCTTTGCCGACAGGAGATTCGTTGGAAATCTTACCCTTTAAGCTGTTAGCTTCTGTAGAACCTACAATTTTATATTCCAGCTCTTCATCAAACTCGATGTCCAGAATCTTCACCTGACATCCGATGTTGATTCTGTCCAGATCAACTTCGTCTTCTACAACGACTTCGGCATTCTTTAAGATCTTCTCCAGCTCTTCGATTCTCGCTTCGATATCTCTCTGCTCGTCCTTTGCTGCATCATATTCCGCATTTTCTGACAGGTCTCCCTGTTCTCTTGCTTCTTTGATCTTCTGTGCCACTTCCTGACGTTTGTTAACTTTCAACTCGTGCAGTTCATCTTCATACCGACGAAGTCCTTCATAGGTCAGAATGTTCTTCTTTTCATGCATAACTGGTCCCTCTTTACATACATTTTCACAATCCCGCAATATGCGGGCACTTCCATCTTCTCATTCCGGGTCATGACAAGACCTGAAACATCAAATCGCATTATACCTTGCTTTAAAGGCAGTGTCAAGGTAATTTAAGGCGCAGATGTAGGAAATATCTCTTCTTTTTTCCTTTAAAATACGCTGTTTTTCGGGATTCGAGGTCAGATCCAGATAGAGGGTGCCGGCGGGCAGCTGTCTGATCATCGGCATTTTTTCAGAATGCACATCCACAATCATCGTCTTTCTTCCATCCACTTTCGGCATCCGATCCGTTCTGCAGGCAATCAGTCCGCTCTGATTTTGCATCCATTCAAAAAAATCCACGGTATCCGCACTGGTATTTCCGAGCAGATACAGACCGTTCAGATCATGAAAGCATGCTTCCAGAAAGCTTTCCTGCCACCATTTTGTGCGCTTTTCTTCCGTTTCATCCATTCGAAGCACCAGAATTTCCCGGAAGGGCTGCTGTGCATACAGCCAGGCAGCAAGCTCCGGTTCCGGTATGGGAGGCCGATATTCCGGCATTTTCAATTCGGGAGATATCCACAGCTGCTGCCTTTCGGGAATCTGTTTTTCCACATATCGGCGCAGGCGCTGTGTACCGACAAGGCTTGCCGGCACAAAATGCAGGCACACGCCCATGCCGTGCCACCAGAAGCTTTCCTTTTCAATTTTGCACTGAAATTTTTCGGGACGTTTATCGCATAACAGATAATCAATTTTTGTCATGCAAAAGTTTATGCATTTAAAATCCTTTTCATGCATTCGGTCAGCTGTTCCATTGTTTCCATCTCGTTAATCTGTCTGCGCAGCGCGGCAGAATGGGGCAGGCCCGTGGTATACCAGGCCACATGCTTTCGCATTTCCCGGACAGTAATATATTCCCCCTTATATTCAGCAGAAAGCTGTGCATGGCGCAAAATCATTTCATACAGCTCCTGCTTGTTCGGACGCTCTGTCGTCTCTCCGGCAAGTCCCCGGGTGATTTCTTTAAAAATCCAGGGATTCCCCTGGGCCCCCCGGCCCACAAGAATGCCGTCGCAGCCCGTCTTTTCAAACATCTTTCCTGCAGAGTCGGCATCCGTCACATCTCCGTTTCCAAGAACCGGGATTTTCACTGCCTGTTTCACCGCCGCAATGATGTCCCAGTCCGCCTTTCCGGAATAATATTGTTCCCGGGTGCGCCCATGAACAGCCACCGCCGCCGCACCGCTCTCCTGAGCGATCCGGGCAATTTCCACCGCATTAACATGGTTTTCATCAAAGCCTTTGCGGATTTTGACTGTCACAGGCTTTTGAATTGCTTTAGCCGTTTTTTCCACTATCTGCCCCACCAGTTTCGGATTTTTCATCAGGGCAGATCCCTCTCCGTTGTTGACCACTTTGGGAACGGGGCATCCCATGTTGATATCCAGTACGGCAAAAGGTCTCTCCTCGATTCTTTTTGCCATCTCACTGATGATATCAGGATCGGAACCAAAAAGCTGCATGGACACCGGGCCTTCCCCGGGATGGATTTTCAGAAGCTCTTCCGTATTTTTATTCTTATATAAAATCGCTTTTGCACTGATCATTTCCGAACATACCATTCCCGCGCCCTGTTCATGGCACAGCAAACGAAATGGCAGGTCGCTTACACCTGCCATGGGAGCCAGAATGATATTGTTTTGTAATTCCACATTTCCGATTGTAAGCCGGCTCATTCGTTATCCTTTCCGCAAGGCAGATCAGACTGCCTTTGTTCCAACTTATGCTTTACGGTTCTTTTCATATAAAATGCGCAGTCCGTCCAGCGTCAGGGAGCTGTCATAAACATCAATGGTATCGGTGGCATCTGCAATAATCCTGCCCAAACCGCCGGTTGCTACCACTTTCAGGTTCACCAGCCCGGTTTCTTTTTTCACCTGATTAATTATATATTCCGTCTGACCGATCTGTCCGTAAACCAGTCCTGCCTGCATGCTGGTGATGGTTTCCCGTGCCAGAATGCTGTCCGGTTTTTTGATTTCGATTTCAGGCAGCTTTGCAGTGTCCTCCCAGAGGGCTTTTGCGGAAATTTTGATGCCGGGAGCGGTAATTCCCACGCCAAACTTTCCATCCTCTGTCACCAGATCGTAGGTGGTTGCAGTACCAAAATCCAGCACCAGCACAGGGCCGCCGTATTTTTCATAAGCAGCCACCACATCCACAATACGGTCGGGGCCGATTTCCTTGGGATTCTCAGAGGTGATCTTAATGCCGGTTTTAATGCCGGAACCCACGATCAGCGGTTCCATTTTCAGATACTTCCGAATTGCTCCCGTCAGCGAATGCATTACGTTAGGCACCACACTGGCGATAATGGCTCCTTTCAGTTTTTCGATATCCACCTGATTTTCCTTTAACATGTCCCGGATCAAAATTCCGTATTCATCAGATGTACGCGGCATTTTGGACATCATCCGAAAGGTGGTCATCAACGTTTTCTGCCGGTATACGCCACAGGTAATATTGGTATTTCCCACATCAATTACAAGAATCATGTTTCCCTCTATTCTTCTTCCAAAAGGGCCGATACATCCTCGTGCAGAATGAACACGCGATAGTACAGGCTCAGTGACTCCAGCAGTTCCTGACGGTTCTTTTTGATCTCACCCACCAGAAGACCGCTGGAAATTTCATCATATAAAAGGTCATCCTCCGCCGCATCCGTTTCAAAAGCCAGCGTGCCGTCCGGCTCAAAAACAATTGTGAAAATGCCGCCCACCTCAGCGGTAAACAGCACACAGATAATGTGCAGTTCATCCTGAATGGACTGGGGAATTCCTTTGAATTTTTCGTTAAAATAATACTTTTCTTCGTAAGCGTTTGCCCCGCAGAGCACCACTTTTTCTCCATTCTGAAAAACATCAGACATAGCCATAAATTCCTCTCACCGAAACTTCTCCGGCATATACTGCCTCTACCCCGCCGTCTGGCCTGCGCACAAGCAGCTCTCCGGTATCATTTATGCCCAGAGCCACGCCTTCCCATGCGCCTTTCGGGTCCAGAACCTTCACTGCCATATTGCGGTTTGCCAGCATTTCTTCATATTCCATACGCAGCCCGGACAGATCGCCGTCTGCCTGAAACTTTCCATAGTACTGCTCAAAGCTTTTGAGCACTGCACAAAGCAGATTTTCCCGGTCAATGGTGCTTTGAACATCTGCAAAATCAAGTTCTGTTTTCAGAGAAGCAGCAGTTGCCTGTATTTCCTGCGCAAATACTGTCTGGTTAACGTTTATTCCCGTGCCGATCACCACATAATATCCGCCGTCAGACTCAAAGAAAAGTTCTGTCAGAATACCGCATACTTTCTTTCCGGAAAGCACCACGTCATTGGGCCATTTGATTTTCCCGTCTAACCCCAGACCGCGTACAGCCCGAACAACTGCCATGGCCATCAGCAGCGTCACCATGGAAGCTTTGGACGGTTCTGTTTGGGGGCAGAGAAGCAAACTGAAATACAGATTTTCTCCCGGCGGCGAGGACCAGTTTCTTCCTCTTCGCCCTTTTCCTGCGGTCTGCTGTTCCGCAATCGCAAGGCAGCCTTCTTTTGCGCCCTCTTTTCTGGCACAGCAGATTTCCAGATTGGTGGAATCCGTCACTTCCCTGCAGATCATCCGATTTCCAAACAGGCAATTGTCCAAAAGCACAGAGAGTTTCTTTTTCTCTATCATTTTTCTTTCCAGCCCAGAGTTGCCGCCATCACTGCTTTGATGGTATGCATCCGGTTTTCCGCTTCATCAAATACGACAGAAGCAGGAGACTCAAACACTTCATCCGTCACTTCCATCTCATAGATGGCGAATCTGTCACCGATTTCCTTTCCGATGGTGGTGTTGCGGTCATGGAATGCAGGCAGACAGTGCATAAAAATTGCATTTCCCGCATTCTGCATCACTTCCCGGTTCACCTGGTAAGGGGACAGGTCTTCAATTCTCTCTCTCCAAACCGCATCGGGTTCCCCCATGGATACCCATACATCTGTGCAGATCACGTCAGCGTCCTTTGTGCCGGCCTTCACATCCTCTGTCAGCGTAATGCTGCCGCCTGTCTGAGCCGCAATTCTCTTACACTGCTCTACCAGATTCTTCTCAGGGAAGTATTTGGAAGGCGCACATGCGGTAAAATGCATCCCCATCTTCGCGCACAGAACCATATAAGAATTTCCCATATTATAACGGGCATCGCCCATGTAAACCAGCTTCACGCCCTGAATGCGTCCCAGATGTTCCTTGATTGTCAGAAGGTCAGCCAACATCTGTGTGGGATGAAATTCATTGGTCAGACCGTTCCATACCGGAACACCGGCATACCTTGCCAGCTCTTCCACAATTTTCTGACCAAAGCCGCGATATTCAATACCTTCATACATTCTTCCCAGCACTCTTGCTGTATCCTTGATACTCTCTTTCTTGCCGATCTGAGAGCTGGAAGGGTCCAGATATGTAGTTCCCATGCCCAGATCATGAGCCGCCACCTCGAAAGAGCTTCTCGTTCTGGTGCTGGTCTTTTCAAAAATCAGTGCAACATTCTTGCCGCGCAGCGTATCAACCGGTATTCCCGCTTTCTTTTTCGCTTTCAGATCCGCTGCCAGCTCAATCAGATAATTGATCTCATCCGGTGTGTAATCCAACAATTTCAAAAAATGACGTCCCTTTAAATCCATGGCTTAAGCCTCCTTTATACCTGTCAATCACAAGAAAATAATAATACATTTTATTATAGTGCGCCAAACCGGTATTTGTAAATAAGTTTTTCATCTAAAAACAGCCATATCCGAAAATCATGTTATTGTTCACTCGCAGTCCTCTGATGAGTGAACAGCTGTAAAATCATTCCGGATATAGCTGTTTCCTTTATTGAATTCCTATTAAATTATTTTCCGCGGCATCTTACTTCTCGGAAACCAGTTCTTTGGCGCTGGTCAATAAACCTGCCATGCTCTGAATTTCGGAAGGAATGATAATCTTGGTTGCCTTGCCGTCCGCAGCCTTTTCAAAAGCTTCCAGACTCTTCAGCTTCAGCACTGCCTCATCCGCGCCCACTTCTTTGATGTAGCGCAGACCGTCTGCGGTTGCCTGCTGCACCTTCAGGATTGCTTCCGCCTCACCTTCCGCCTCGCGGATCATCTTTTCCTTCTGCGCTTCCGCACGCAGAATTGCAGACTGCTTCTCCGCTTCCGCCTCCAGAATTGCGGACTCTTTCTTACCTTCTGCCACCAGAATTGTGGACTTCTTCTCACCTTCTGCACGCAGGATCGCTTCACGTCTTTCGCGCTCTGCCTTCATCTGCTTCTCCATGGCATCCTGAATTGCTGCCGGAGGAATGATATTCTTTAACTCAACACGGTTGACCTTGATGCCCCAGGGATCGGTTGCAATGTCCAGAGATGCCCGCATCTTCGCATTGATCGTTTCTCTGGATGTCAGAGTCTGATCCAGTTCCAGATCGCCGATGATGTTACGCAGCGTGGTAGCTGTCAGATTCTCAATCGCCATGATCGGATTCTCCACGCCGTAGGTGAACAGCTTGGGATCTGTGATCTGGAAAAATACAACGGTATCGATGCGCATCGTAACATTATCTTTTGTGATAACCGGCTGCGGCGGGAAGTCAGCAACCTGTTCTTTTAACAGCACGCGCTTTGCCACCTTATCAATAACCGGCAGCTTCACATGCAGGCCAACGCCCCAGGTATCCTGATATGCGCCAAGACGTTCCACCACGTATGCCTGGGCCTGCGGCACAATCTTGATACAGGAAGAAACAATAATAATTGCCAGTACAAGAATGATTAATAAAATAATTCCAAACATATTTATTCCTCCGTTTCAACAATGAGCTTTACGCCGTGAATCTCTTTCACGATCACGACAGTTCCTTCCGGGATCACTTCATCTTCCACGGCCGCCCGGGCGGTCCATTCCATTCCGTTTAAGGTGACCTGACCGCAGGCTTTGATATTGCTGATCTCTCCGGTCACAATCCCTTTTTGTCCGATCAGACTCTCCACATTGGTCTTCGTCCGGTCCACGTTAAAGTACTTCATGGCGACAGGTCTTGTAAAAACAAGCATCAATACCGATACGATCAAAAACAGCGCAATCTGTACAAACAGCGGCGCGTTGCAGGCGGCGGCAATGGTAGCAGCCAGTGCACCTGCGGCAAACCAGATGGTAGTCAGTCCCATCGTCGCAATTTCCACTGCAACTAAAACTACCAGCAGAACCATCCAACTGATTACTTCTGTCATAAGAGATGCCTCCCTTCTCTCAAGTCTGCCTTTATCATACTACATCACTTTAAAATGTGCAAGGGCAGGGTTTGAGGAATGGAAATAAGGACATGTCGGTTGGTCACTGTTCCCAGAAATTGGGCGTAAAAATAGTGCGCGTTTTACGCGCACTTCGCGTCGAGCGCGGTCGCGTAAGCGACATATTTCGCCGCGCGCGAGTACGCATCCCCGCGGAGCGGCTTTTTTATGCCATAGGAAGTCCGGAGGACTTTCCTATGGCATAAAAAATAACTGCGTTACCAGAATACGTGTGCGCCGACAACGAGGCCTTCACGGCTTCCGGCCCTTCTGAAATGTGTTGCACTTCCGACAGGAGATACTCCGGCGATGGCTTCCTGTGCAGCCTGTACGCATGAGGCTCTGATTTTTCCGGAACTGATGAGTCGGGCCACCTTTCCGCTTCCGACCGGTGTGAACTGTCCGGATGCAAAAATCACATCTTTAATCGTATTGGGATAAGCGGGACTTTTGACACGGTTCATGACTACTGCGCCAACCGCCACCTGACCTTCATAAATGTCGCTGCCGGCTTCACATTGGATCAGCGCTGCCAGAAGCACCTCATCGGAGGCTTCCATTGCACGCGTTTTCTCCGCCTGCTGCTTCTGCTTCTCTTTTTTAGCCGCTAAAGCAGCTTTCTCTTCTTCCGCCTTTCGCTGCTTTACTTCCTCCACCGTTTCACCATGGTCTACAAGAAAGTCTATTTTTACATATTCAGAAGAAACAAACCCTGTTTTTCCTTCATAATCCACTGCAATCCAGTCTTCGGAAATCGTAATTCCATCGCTGAAAGCCAGCTGATCGGCATCCACCACTTCATATTCGGCGCCTTCTTCCAGAAGATCATAAACGCCTGCATCCAGAGACGGCTCTTTCCGGATTCGCAGGGCACCGGTCGTGGTTGTCGCCACGGTACGTCCGGAGTCCTCTGCCGCTGCCTTTGCTTCCTCTCCAAAAAGCAGATAGTCATTGCTGGCCCATCCCACCAGTTCTCCTGATTCAAGCTTCGTCCAGCCGTCCTGCTGTTGCAGAATCGTGCCGCCGCAGTCCGCATACAAATATCCGGCAAGCTCAGCACTGCTGTCCGGTTCTGTCCGCACGTTCAGAACATTGTTCACATCAGCCATAACCAGATTTCCTGCTGCATTATCCGGCTCCTGTTCCTCTTTATTATCTGCTTCACCTTCCGGAATTTCCGTATCGTCCGATGCGGTATCTGCTGCGGATTGGTGATTCTCCTGCTCCTCTGCGTTCTCATCGAATTCAGCCTTATCGATCAATGCAGCAATGCCGGCTCCATCCTTCCAGGAAGCCTTAACCGAGTTGTGTGCTGCCGCAGTTATTTTCTCAGAGCACAACACTGCTGTCACTGTCATCCAAAGCAACAGGATCTTTATGAACCACTCTATCGCTCTACGCCCCCCCGCCCGTTTTCCTTCTCTTTTCATCTGATTTCCCCAATTTGATTCTATTATCGTTACAATTTATAAAAATCGGATTGCATTTTCTTTAAATTTGTTACAATTTTATTACATCATCAGCGCTATCATATCAAATTTATCCTCTACTGTCAAGAAAGTGTTCGATATAGCGTCTATCTCTCGGATTTAAATCGTTCCCGTTCACTGGCAATACCACCGTTTTTGCATAACCCGCAATCGGATAGGGGGATGATTAGTCCCCCTTCCACACCACCCGGCATACCGTTCGGTACCAAGGCGGTTCAATAGTTTACACGTACTTTCAGATAGTGGGCTGACATGGATGGATATCCAAGTTTGTCCACTATTATCG
>JAFUMV010000029.1 GCA_017482485.1 Lachnospiraceae bacterium | reverse complement strand
CGATAATAGTGGACAAACTTGGATATCCATCCATGTCAGCCCACTATCTGAAAGTACGTGTAAACTATTGAACCGCCTTGGTACCGAACGGTATGCCGGGTGGTGTGGAAGGGGGACTAATCATCCCCCTATCCGATTTTTAACAGGGCTGGTATTATGAATTGCCATGGAAAACGGTAAGGGAAGAAGAAAACTGTGATCGGCACTCGCATAATAAGGAGTGAAAGAAATGAAGGAGCTTTCCTGTAAGCAGACGGAAAAACTGATTCCGTATTTTATTAAGGATGAGATGGATAATTATACCAAAAGACAGTTTCTGGCCCATGTGGAGGAATGCCCTTCCTGTTATGAGGAGCTGAGCATTCAGTTTCTTGTGTCTGCAGGGATGCAGCGGCTGGAAAACGGAGATACTTTTGATCTGAATCGGGAGCTGAAAATGAAAATGTTTACAGAAAGGCGTCATCTGCACATTTTAACTTCCCTGCAGGGAGGGCTCTATGCGACAGAGGCTATTGCACTTTTGCTTTCTGCTCTGATTTTAACGATCATTGTGTTATAGAGAAAGGATTATTTTTCATGAATGAAAAATTAGTATTGATTGATGGGCACAGCATATTGAACAGAGCGTTTTACGGGGTGCCGGATCTGTCAAATTCGCAGGGGCTTCATACCAATGCGGTGTATGGCTTTTTGAATATCATGTTTAAAATCATGGAAGAGGAAAAACCGGATTTCATGGCGGTGGCATTTGACGTGAAAGCACCTACCTTCCGACATGAAATTTTTAAGGAATATAAAGGAACAAGAAAGCCTATGCCTGAGGAACTCAGACAGCAGGTGCCTGTGATGAAAGAAGTATTGCAGGCCATGGGAATCAGAACAATGGAACTGCCGGGATATGAAGCGGACGATATTCTGGGTACGCTTGCAAAACGGGCGCAAAACTGTGGCATGGAGGTGGCACTGGTTTCCGGGGATCGGGATCTGTTACAGATCGCTACGGACAGGATTAAAATCAGGATTCCCAAGACCAAAGGAGCGCGAACGGAAGTGGAGGATTATTATGCCTCCGATGTGGTGGAAAAGTATGGCGTGGATCCCATTGCATTTATTGACTTAAAAGCTTTGATGGGAGATACTGCGGATAACATTCCGGGTGTACCGAAGGTAGGAGAGAAAACAGCTTCTGAGCTGATGAAACAGTTTGGGTCCCTGGACGAAATCTATGCTCATGTGCAGGAAATTACCAAAAAGTCCATCAGAGAGTCGTTGATAGCCAATGAGGAGCTGGCCTATCTGAGCAAAACATTGGCAACCATCAATGTGGAGAGTCCCGTGGAACTGGACTGGCAGGATGCGAAAGTCAAAAATCTTTTTACAAAAGAAGCATATACGATTTTTCAGAAGCTGGAGTTTAAGAATCTTCTCGGGAAATTTGACAATGCAGAGATGGAACAGAAGGATGGGGAGAAGAAAATAGTTGTAACTTCTGATTTCAGCGAAGCATCTGCTGTTTTTGAAAAGGCTGCGGAGGCCGGTGAGGGCGCATATTTTGTTATGTCAGACGGAGCAGCTCATAATTTATGTGGGCTGGCGCTGTGTCTGGGAGAAGAGGAGATTTATGTTTTAAAAGCGGAAGGCTTTCTGACTGCGCGTTACCTGTGCGGTCAGCTTGCAGAATTGTATCGGAAAGGAACAAAGCTGTCCACTTTTCATGTGAAAAAGACCTGGGAGGCGCTTTTGGAAGATGAAAGCCCAAAGGATGCTTCTGATAAAGGAGCAACCCGCGGCAGCTGTGGTGCAGAGGGCGTTTTTGACGTACTGATTGCGGCTTATCTGTTAAATCCTCTGAAAAATGATTATGCGATTGAAGATATCTCTCAGGAGCACTGTGGTAAGGCGATGCAGGGAAGAAAAGAACTTTTTGAAAAGCTTTCCTGGGAAAGTGCCATGGAGCAGAAGAGCGAATCTTTTGTTTCCTATGCCGGTAACGCTGCCTATGTTTGCTGGAAGGCACAGGCTGTTTTGACTGAGAAGTTAAAAGAACAGGGCATGTGGCAGTTATTTTGCGAGATTGAAATGCCGCTGACACGGGTGCTCTACGAGATGGAAAAAGAAGGGGTGATCGTACAGCGGGAAGAGCTGAAGGCTTACGGAGATGCGTTGGTAGATCGAATTGAAGAGCTGGAAAAATCCATTCATGAGGCGGCCGGATGTGATTTTAATATTAACTCTCCCAAGCAGCTCGGTGAAATTCTTTTTGAAAAAATGGGGTTACAAGGCGGCAAAAAGACGAAAACAGGATATTCCACAGCGGCGGATATTTTAGAAAAGCTGGCACCTGAAAATCCCATCATTGCAGATATTCTGGAATACAGAGGCCTGACCAAGTTAAAATCCACCTATGCGGATGGTCTGGCCGATTATATTGGAGAGGATGGCAGAATCCATACTTCCTTTAATCAGACGATTACTGCTACAGGCAGAATCAGTTCAACAGAACCGAATCTGCAGAATATTCCCATGCGAACGGAGCTTGGCAGACTGATTCGGAAGGTTTTTGTGCCGAAAGAAGGATGCGTGTTTACCGATGCGGACTATTCTCAGATTGAGCTGCGCGTGCTGGCTCATATATCCGGTGATGCAGAGCTGATCGATGCATATAAGAGTGATGCGGATATCCACAGGATCACGGCATCAAAGGTATTCCATACGCCGTTTGAAGAAGTGACAGACCTACAGCGCCGTAATGCAAAGGCTGTCAATTTCGGAATCGTATACGGAATCAGTTCTTTTGGTCTAAGCCAGGATTTAAGCATTACGAGAAAAGAGGCGGAAGGTTATATCAATCAGTATTTTGCAACGTATCCGGATGTAAAAGCCTTCCTTGACAGACAGGTGGAAGAGGCGAAGGAAAAGGGATATGTGACTACGATGTTTGGCAGACGCAGACCCATACCGGAGCTGAAATCATCAAACTTCATGCAGAGATCCTTTGGAGAAAGGGTTGCCATGAATTCACCGATTCAGGGCACTGCGGCGGATATTATCAAAATCGCAATGATCCATGTCTGGGAAGAGCTTAACAGGCGTGGACTTAAGTCGAAGCTGATTTTACAGATTCATGATGAACTGTTGATTGAGACGGATAAAACTGAAGTGGAAGAAGTAAAGCAGCTGCTGGCACAGGAGATGAGAAACGCAGCAAATCTGGCGGTGTGTCTGGAAGTAGATCTGCACACCGGAGATAACTGGTATGATGCGAAATAGAAGGCAAAATTCTCTTTGAGAAAGAAGCGATGAAAAGAGTGAGCCCTGTGTGCAGCGCGCGGAGATAAAATATGAGAACAATCGGAATTACAGGCGGAGTCGGTGCGGGAAAGAGCCAGATTCTGTCCTACATAAAACAACATACGAACAGCCGCATTATTCTTGCGGATGAGGCGGCTCATACGGTAAAGGAGCCGGGGCAGCCCTGTTATGAGAGGCTGGTTTCTCTTCTTGGCCGGGAAGTTTTGCAAAAAGACGGCTTTATCGATAAAAAGAAAATGGCAGATCGGATTTTTTCGGATGAGGAGTTATTAAAAGCAGTAAATGCTCTTATTCATCCGGCTGTAAAAAGTTATATTATTTCAGAAATTCAAAAGGAGCGTACAGCCGGTAAGATAGATGTGTTCTTTTTGGAGGCGGCGCTTCTTATTGAAGAAAGATATGATCTGATTTTAGAGGAGCTGTGGTATATTTATGCGGATAAAGGTGTGCGCAGACAGCGATTAAAACAGGCTCGGGGATATTCGGAGGAAAAGGTGGAGCAGATTTTTGCAAGCCAGCTTTCGGAAGAAGAATTTCGACGTCACTGCAAAGTCGTCATTGACAACAGCCAAAGTTTATCGGATACTTACATGCAGATAGATAAGATACTGAAGGAAGCGGGTTTGTACAGATGAGATTATGCAGCATTGCCAGCGGAAGCAGCGGAAACTGTATTTATGCGGGAACGGAGGCCACCCATGTACTTGTGGATACAGGCATCAGCGGGAAGAAGGTAGAGAATGGACTTCATTCCATTGGCCTGACCGGTCATGATATTGACGCAATATTGGTAACGCATGAACACAGTGACCACATCAGCGGTCTCGGTGTCATGTGCCGCAGATATAAGATTCCGGTTTATGCAACGCACGGAACATTGGAAGCCATCAAGTCTGCCAGCGGGCTGGGTGAGATACCGGAGGAGCTTTTTCATGAAATCGAAGCTGATATGTCGTTTACGATAAAGGATCTGACGGTCAATCCCATGCAAATATCCCATGATGCAGCGCAGCCGGTCGCGTACCGTTTTTCTTACGGAAAGAAAAAGGCAGCGGTGTGTACGGATCTTGGAACCTATAATGACTATACCGTGGAATGCTTAAAGGGGATGGACGTCCTTTTGCTGGAGGCCAACCACGATGTAAACATGCTGCAGGTTGGCAGTTATCCCTACTATTTAAAACAGAGAATTCTGGGAAACAGGGGGCATCTTTCCAATGAAAATTCCGGAAGACTGCTTTCCAGAGTTTTACATGATGATTTAAAAAAAGTGGTCCTTGGTCACTTAAGCAAAGAGAATAATCTGCCGGAGCTGGCCTATGAAACCGTTCGACTGGAGATCAATATGGCGGATAATCCTTATAAAGCAGGTGATTTCCCGATACAGATTGCGAAACGCAGTGACGTGTCGGAAATGATAACATTTTAAGTAAAAAGACAGCTTTCCAGGATCTAGTAGCTTCGGAAGGCAGACGGAGGAGAAGAGATGAAGAAAACAATTATCACAGTAGTAGGACATGATACGGTGGGCATTATTGCAAAAGTCTGCACCTATCTGGCGGAGAACAATATCAACATTCTGGACATTTCCCAGACCATCGTTCAGGAATATTTCAACATGATGATGATTGTGGACAGAAGCAAATCAGAGAAGCATTTCGCAACTGTTGCCGAAGAACTGGAAGAACTGGGAAAAGAAATCGGCGTTGTAATCAAATGTCAGCGTGAAGAAATCTTTGCGCAGATGCACAGAATCTAAGGAGAACGCCGATGATTAATATTTATGAAGTAAATGAAACAAATAAGATGGTGGAACAGGAAAATCTGGATGTTCGTACCATCACCATGGGAATCAGTCTGTTGGATTGCATCGATTCTGATCTGGATGTCTGCCTGGATAAAATTTATAAGAAAATAACCGAATCTGCAAAAGATCTGGTGCAGACAGGGGAAGATATCGCAAAAGAGTTTGGCGTTCCGATTGTGAATAAGAGAATTTCCGTAACGCCCATCGCTTTGGTGGGAGGCGCTGCCTGCAAAACCGTGGAGGATTTTGCAAAAATTGCTGATGTGCTGGATAAGGCGGCTCATGTCGTAGGCGTAAACTTTATCGGCGGTTATTCGGCCATGGTGAGCAAGGGTATGACGCCTGCCGATGAATTGCTGATTCGATCCATTCCGCTGGCACTTTCCAGGACAGAGAGAGTCTGCAGCTCCGTTAACGTAGGATCCACAAAATGCGGCATCAATATGGATGCGGTGAAACTGATGGGCGAAATCATCAAAGAAACCGCTGAATACACCAAAGAGAGCGATTCGTTAGGCTGTGCAAAACTTGTTGTGTTCTGCAATGCACCTGATGACAATCCATTCATGGCGGGCGCATTCCATGGAGTCACAGAAGCTGACCGCATCATTAATGTGGGAGTCAGCGGTCCCGGCGTTGTGAAAACTGCATTGGAAAAGGTGCGCGGCGAGAACTTTGAGGTACTCTGTGAAACCATCAAAAAGACGGCTTTCAAGGTAACCCGCGTGGGACAGCTGGTGGCAAAGGAAGCTTCCAGACGTCTGGGCGTTCCTTTTGGCATTGTGGATTTGTCTTTGGCACCCACTCCGGCAATCGGTGACTCCGTAGCGGATATTTTATGTGAAATCGGTCTGGAGCATGCAGGTGCGCCCGGAACTACGGCAGCGCTTGCTTTACTTAATGATCAGGTAAAAAAAGGCGGCGTTATGGCATCCTCTTACGTTGGCGGCTTAAGCGGCGCGTTCATTCCTGTCAGTGAAGACCAGGGCATGATCGATGCGGTTACTGCCGGTGCCCTCACGCTGGAAAAGCTGGAAGCTATGACCTGCGTATGTTCTGTTGGTCTTGACATGATTGCAATTCCGGGAGACACAAAGGCAACCACTATTTCCGGTATTATTGCAGATGAAATGGCGATTGGTATGGTAAATCAGAAGACCACAGCGGTTCGTCTGATCCCTGTCATTGGCAAGGGCGTAGGGGAGACGGTAGAGTTCGGCGGACTTTTAGGGTATGCCCCGATCATGCCCGTAAATCCTTTCGGCTGTGATGCCTTTGTAAACCGCGGCGGAAGAATTCCGGCGCCGATTCACAGCTTTAAGAACTGATAAATATGAATTGAACGGAAAAATACAGATTTATGTAAAAAGGCGGAGCTGAGAAGACTCCGTCTTTTTCTTAAAATATGCTTGCTTTTTAAAGAATGCAGATCTGCCGGGTATATTCATTCAACGGAAAGCTACCCGTCTTTGCTGAAAGGGCACTTTCATAAACGTGAGATGCGCGGATATCGCTTTTAAGCATGTGAAGTTTTGAACCGGAAAGAAAGCGTTCGGCATCGGCCAGCTTGGAAATCAGCGGAATCTCAGTATTTTTCCCAATTGCAGATAACAGCGGTGCAGCCGATCTGCGAAAGCCCAGAATGCGGGCATAGGATGCGTAGTCATTCTGCCTTGCCCAGGTCAGTTCTTCCTGCGTGATATCCAGAAGAATATGACAGAGTGCACGACTGATTTTGGTATAGGTGATTTCTTTGGATTTACAAAGTTCGCATAAATTTGCCCAGTCTGTAAATCGGATCCCGATACAGGAAATTTTGTCAGCCAGCTCCCGGTGAATATCCGCAAAATGCTGCAGATTCCTGTCCTGATGCATGAGCAGCGCATAACGGAGTTCTTTTGTGAAATCTTCAGGAAACAAAAAAAGTTGTTCGGAAAGAATTTCCTTCCAAAGCGGCAGGGTATTTTCAGGAACCGCTCTAAACAGAGAGTCGCTTTGGGGCTCTGCGGTTTTGGCGGAGCGCATCAGGGCGGTGCGAATCGCGGTGGCAGAGGCAAAATGCCCCTGTTTAGCACAAAATTCTGGTATTGAGGAATCATGATAGCCGGCACCGCAGCGTTTTACGGTGAATGGCGCTGTTTTACTGTTTCTTTTTAAAAGCGCCATACAGTATTCCACTCCCAGGATATTATTCGGAGATGCCAGCGTTTCCGGAGAAAAGTCGCTGCCGCCGACTGACAGCGCCTTTGTCAGAGCAGCAGCCCGTGCTTTGGGATAGGACCATCCCTGTTTGAGATAATATTTCAGATCGGCAGAAAATTCTGCCGGCTCGTTAAGCAGAAGCTGCGCAGCCTTTTGCAGCCAATCTACATCACCGCATTCGCTGCCGAAACTTAAAAAATTTACAACGCCCAGCTTATCCAGAAGAGAAACGGCTCCGGAAGCAAAGTCACCGGCACTTCCGACCGCAAAGACTGTGGGAAGCTCGATAACAAGATCTGCACCGTTTAAAAGCGCCATGCGCGTGCGAGTGCCTTTGTCCAAAAGAGCGGGTTCTCCGCGCTGTACGAAACTGCCGCTCATAATGACTATGATATAATCGGCACCGGTAAGCTGCCTCGTTTGTTCAATATGATATTTGTGACCGTTGTGAAACGGATTATACTCTGCAATAATTGCTGCTGTTTTCATATGCCATTTCCTGTCTGTTGATGATGCATCGGTGGCAGAGTAAAAACGGACTGCCCATCGATGCCGGCGTCGGGATACAGATGGCAGAATACCATTTGTCGCTGACGCTAGTATCAGTATATAGAAAATATTATGAAAAGAAAAGACAAAAAAATTTACTTTGTTGGGGCATATGTTGTTTTTATTCCGGAATATGACTGCTGCAGCAGAAGCAATTTTTTGTGTAAATTTTTGTGTAAACGCTTACATGGGAAAATGATATTACACTATGACTAAAAATTAACAAAGTTCAGGTCGAATTTTGACGCATCACCTTATCGGAGAGGAAAAATTTTCTTTGAAGACAGGAAATTGTGCCTTATTTTGTGCAAGAAATTCAAGAAAAACATCTTGTATACAAATTCTTAAAATGGTAATATGTAAGTAGTTACAGGTAAAACATCTGCCTTGTTTGGATGTGCACTTGAAAAAGAGACGGGTATCGAAAGGAGAAACGGGGTATGTCTTACATCGACATCATCAAAGAGAAAGCAAGAGCCGACAAAAAAACGATTGTATTGCCGGAAACTAATGACAGAAGAACACTGATTGCAACAGCGCAGATCCTGAAAGAGGGGATTGCGAACATCATTATGATCGGTAATGAAGAAAAGATAATGGATGGTGCCAGATGGCTTGAAGTTGATCTTACAGGTGTTAAGGTTGTTGATCCCATGAACTGCGGTGATCTTTTGGATAAATACGTAAATATTCTTTATGAAACAAGAAAACATAAGGGAATGACACCCGAGAAGGCAAGAGAGACACTGGTGAATGACTACCTGACTTTCGGTGTTGTTATGGTTAAAGCCAACGATGCAGACGGTATGGTTGCAGGTGCATGCCATGCAACAGCAGATACGCTGCGTCCCGCACTGCAGATTTTGAAGACTGCACCCGGAACCAAACTGGTTTCCGGTTTCTTCCTGATGGATGTTCCCAACTGCGAATATGGTGAAAACGGAACCTTCCTGTTCGCTGACTGCGGACTGAATCAGGATCCTACTTCCGAAGAGCTGGCAGCTATTGCCGATACCAGTGCCAAGAGCTTCAAGACTCTGGTTGGAGCAAAGCCGATTGTCGCAATGCTTTCCCATTCTACCATGGGCAGTGCAAAACATGCTCTGGTTGATAAGGTTTCCAAAGCTGTTGAAATTGCAAAGAATGAATATCCCGGTCTGATGCTGGATGGCGAATTGCAGCTGGACGCTGCGTTGGTTCCTTCCGTGGCAAAAGCCAAAGCACCCGGCAGTGAAGTAGCAGGAAAAGCAAATGTTTTGATCTTCCCCAACCTGGACTGCGGCAACATTGGCTACAAGCTGGTTCAGAGACTGGCAAAAGCAGAAGCATACGGCCCGATGCTGCAGGGAATTGCAAAACCCGTTAATGACTTATCCCGTGGCTGTTCATGGGAAGATATCGTCGGTGTAGTAGCACTCACCGCCGTACAGGCACAGATGATGTAAGATGTCGGAAGGAAACCAAGCGCCGCCGCAGGCGGCATTTGGTTTCACCCGACATCTTAACGATGGACCGAAGGTCCAGAGTCTAGGGCGAAGCCCGCAGTCGGAAGGAAACCAAGCGCCGCCGCAGGCGGCATTTGTTGGAGGGTTATAAATTATGAACATATTAGTGATTAACTGTGGAAGTTCTTCCCTGAAATTCCAGTTAATTGATGCTGAAACAGAGAAGTTGACAGCAAAAGGTTTATGTGAGAGAATTGGTATCGATGGCAGTCAGATCACATTTTCTCCTGCAGGCGGAGAGAAGATTAAGAAGGAAGTTCCTATGGCTGACCATAAGGATGCAATCCGTCTGGTACTGGAAGCGCTGACCGATGCAGATACTGGTGTGGTAAAGAGCCTGGAAGAGATCGGGGCGGTAGGACATCGTATTGTGCACGGCGGTGAAAGCTTTGCAAAGGCAACTGTAATTACTCCCGATGTTAAGGCGGCAATCGCAGAGTGCTGCGATCTGGCACCTCTTCATAATCCGGCAAACTTGATCGGCATCGAAGCATGTGAAGCGCTGATGCCCGGAGTGCCTATGGTTGCAGTATTTGATACAGCCTTCCATCAGACAATGCCTGAGGAAGCATATCTTTATGCCATTCCTTACCGCTATTATGAAAAGTACAAAATCAGAAGATACGGTTTCCACGGTACCAGCCATGACTATGTTTCACACAGAGCGGCTGATCTGCTTGGAAAGCCTTATGAAGAACTGAAGATCATCGTATGTCATTTGGGCAACGGTGCATCTGTTTCCGCTGTAAAGAACGGAAAATGTGTGGATACTTCCATGGGACTGACACCTCTTGAAGGTCTGATTATGGGCACCCGAAGCGGTGATATTGATCCGGCAATCATAGAGTTTATCGCAAACAAGGAAGATAAATCTATTGGCGAAATCATGACAATTTTGAATAAAGAATCCGGTGTGCTCGGTATATCCGATGGCCTTTCCTCCGATTTCCGTGATCTGGAAGACGGATCTGTGGCCGGAAACAGAGCGTTGAAGGCATTTGCACTTCGCACCGCAAAATATATCGGCTCTTATGTGGCTGCAATGAATGGCGTTGATGCCATTTGCTTTACGGCCGGTGTGGGTGAGAACAGTCCGGAGATCCGAGAGGAGATCTGCAACGAATATTTAGGGTATTTAGGCATCACTCTGGACGATGAGGCAAACCATAAGCGCGGAGAAGAAATTGACGTTACGACTGCTGATTCAAAAACAAAGGTACTCGTGATTCCGACCAATGAAGAACTTGCAATTGCAAGGCAGACATATGCTCTTGTGAAATAAATGGTAATTTAAAGGACGGAATGATAAATGGCAGGAATCGGAATAGAAAATCTGGAAGGTTTTAATACGCTGGTATTTGGCAGTCTGGAGTTTCTTTTCCGGTACCTGCCTGTTTTTTTGCTTCTTTTTTATCTTGTACCGAAAAGGTTCAGAAATACACTTTTGTTTGTTTACAGTATAATCCTTTATGGAATGGGAGAGCCCAAATACGTTTTGCTGCTGCTTGGCATGACCGCTGTAAATTATCTGTTTGGAAGAGGATTGGAAGGAAGCAGTGAAGAAAAGACTTCCCTTAAGAGAAAAGGATGTTTTATGACTGCTGTTTCCTGTAATATCATTTTACTGCTGTATTTTAAAATATCGAATGCTTTTGATTCTGCGTTTCTTCTTCCGCTTGGAATCAGCTTTTATACGTTTAAAAGTATATCCTATCTGACGGATGTCTATCGGCTGGATGTGGATGCAGAAAAGTCTTTCTGCCGCTTTGGCGCATATTTATGCATGTTTCCGCAGGTGGTTCAGGGACCGATTATGCGATACAATGATGCTTTAAGCGGTCTGCGTTTTGACCGCTGCACGCTGGAACGGACAGAAAGCGGTCTGAGAAAACTGGTTGTCGGAATTGCCGCAAAAGTCCTGATAGCAGACAGACTGGGAATATTATGGAATGATATACAGACAATTGGATTTGAAAGCATATCAACTCCGCTTGCCTGGTTAGGAGCGGCAGGATATTCCCTGCAGCTTTATTTTGATTTTGCCGGTTATACGCTCATTGCAGTTGGAATTGGGGAAATGATCGGTCTGCCGTTGATCAGGAACTTTGATTTTCCCTATGCATCGGTGACCATCAGCGAATTTTACAGAAGATGGCACATGACGCTGGGACAGTGGTTCAGGGACTATGTATACATTCCTCTGGGAGGAAATAGAAAAGGAAAACTCAAAACCTGTTTCAATCTTTTCTTTGTCTGGTTTTTGACTGGTTTCTGGCATGGAAATAGCCTGAATTTTATTTTATGGGGACTTGTGCTGGGAATATTCATTGTTGCAGAAAAAATGGGATTTGGCGTTTTTTTGAAGAAGCATCGTTGGATTGGGCATCTTTATGTGCTCTTTGTAATTCCTCTTACGTGGATGATTTTTGCAATTCCGTCCATGAAAGAGCTGGGAATTTATTTCCTGCGCCTTTTTCCTTTCCAGGGAGAGACTGCAGTGGTGAATTCAGGCGACTTCATGAAAGAAATTGTCGTATTTGCACCAACGCTGGCAGCTGCATTACTGTTTTGTATTCCCTCTGTGGGACGTTGGTTTGAAAAACGTCAGAGAAATTTTATGGTGACAATCGGACTTGTAATCCTGTTCTGGCTGTCTGTTTATCAGATAACGAATGCGGTGAACAATCCTTTTATGTATGCAAATTTTTAGTATATTACTAATTGGAATAAGCAGAAAGGTGTTATAGATGAAGTGGTGGAAAAAATGTCCGTTGCTTATCCTGCTGATCATCAGCGGACTGTTTCTGAGCGGTATATCGGCTGCCAATCAGAATAGTTCATACAGCGGATATCAGGTTGATAATTTATTAAAACCGATGTTTTCTTCCGTTTTTTTAGGGGCAAAAGATGGCATTTATCCCTGGAGCGATATGAAAAATGATGTGGAGGAAGTTTATGCGTTTAAAGAGACGGAAATAGAAATTGATATACAGGAAGAAACGATTGCGCATGAAACGGAAACCTGTTCAGAGCCGGAAAGTGCGATAGAGGAAAGTACGGCTGTTGATGCAGGCGCTGCGGACGAAACAGTGGTATCGGAAAATTTTGAAGATAAGGAAAGCATAACAGCAGAAAGTTCTCAGGAAACAGAAAGCACTGCTGATTTTCAAAATGCGGAAGCTGAGGAAGCGCAAGAGCAACAAAATCTAAGCTGTGATTTTGCCAAAGTGGGAGAAGAATACTTTGATGATGCGCTGTTTATCGGCGATTCCAGGACGCAGGGAATGTTTGAATATGGCGGATTGCAAAATCGGGCCACATTTTACTGCAAAACGTCACTTACGGTATACGATCTTTTTAAACATGCGAAAGCCTTTATCAGGGAAGATGACGGGAAAAAGACATTGGAACAGGCTTTGACGGAGCATCAGTTTGGAAAAATATACCTCATGCTTGGGATTAATGAACTGGGTACCGGAACACATGAATCCTTTTTTGAGGAATATGCCCGTGCAGTTTTTAAGATACGTGAACTGCAGCCGGATGCCATTATATTTGTACAGAGTATCATGCGGGTTGGCTCACAGAAAAATGCATCGGACAGCATTTTTAACAATTTGAATATCAACATACGTAATGTTGAAATTGCAACGCTTGAGGACGAACAAAATATTTTTTATCTGGACGTAAATGAAGTTCTATGTGATGAGAACGGTAATTTGCATGATGATTGGACTTATGATCAGATTCATCTGAAAGCAAAATATTATCAGGTGTGGAAAGATTACCTTCTGGAACATGGGATTTTAAGGGAACAAAAAGTTACTGTACAAAAAAACAGTAACTTTTTTTGCTTTTCTATTGACTCTTTTGGAAGAATATGATAACATTCAAACACATCAGAAATTCTGTAAATCTTTTATCTATTTACAGTTCAATTTATCAGGTTTTCTTATTATTTCCTTTAAGAT
>JAFUMV010000028.1 GCA_017482485.1 Lachnospiraceae bacterium | reverse complement strand
TCCATTACGGTAATCTTTGCGGGAACCGGAACGTTGATAGTTTTCAGCACCTAATTGTTCGGAAGATTCTGCCTTAAGTACCTGATTCAGCAGTGCTTCAATAAGTTTTGCAAAAGCTTCGTCTTTACTTTCTGCAAAAATTCCTACCAAAAAATCATAATCCAGTGTAAAATGTAATTTAGCCATAGTTTTTCCTTTATTAGATGTTTGTTGTGGTGACTACATTTTAACCGAAAGGAACACTGTGTGCTCATTTTTTTTAATTAAATTTACACCATTATATAGACTTGACCCATATTTTTCAGAAATACCCCATATTCACATGTTTTCCGGGGTATTTTCAGGAAAGCTGCTTCTATATACCCTCAGCACTGCATTTTTTAATCATTTTTGCATACGATTGGGGTATTTTCGGCAGTTTTGATCCTATATACCCTGATAGCGTTAAGGCTGAGCTGTTAATGAAAGAGTGATAACAAATGGAAAACCGGATGCGCAATCCGGTTTTTTGTGTTACACTCAATAGTATTCAACGATACGAGGAAAACACAATGAAATTTTTACTGGTAGCCTTAAATGCCAAATACATTCACTCCAATCCGGCACTTTACAGCCTTCGCTCCTATGCAGTTCAAAAGGATGCGCAGGCCAAAGCGGAGGTGGAGATTGCAGAATATACGATCAACCAGCAGCTTTTAGACGTGATGACGGATATTTATAAAAGAAAGCCGGATGCAGCGGCATTTTCCTGCTACATCTGGAACTGGACCATGATGAAGCGTCTGATCACGCAGCTGCATAAAGTCATGCCGGACCTGCCGATCTGGCTGGGCGGCCCGGAGGTTTCTTTTCATTCGGAGCAAATTCTGGAAGAGCTGCCCTTTGTGACCGGCATCATGGTGGGAGAGGGCGAGGAGACGTTTGCGCAGCTGCTTGGCTTTTATCGGCAGCAGGAGCCGGCAGAACGTACAAATCTTCAGCAGATCAAAGGGCTTGTTTTCCGGGACGCGGCATTTCAAAGCATCGTGCGGACGGATGAGCGTGAGCTGACCGACATCAGCAAACTGCCTTTTTTATATGATAATCTGGATGCTTTTCAGAACCGGATCATCTATTATGAATCCAGCCGGGGCTGTCCGTTTCGCTGCAGCTATTGCCTGTCTTCCATTGATAAGAAAGTGCGGCTGCGGGATTTGTCACTGGTAAAAAAAGAACTGCAGACTTTTCTGGATGCAAAGGTGCCCCAGGTGAAGTTCATTGACCGGACGTTTAACTGTAATCGCACACATGCGCTGGAAATCTGGAACTATATTCTGAAAAATGACAATGGTGTCACAAATTTTCATTTCGAGATTGCGGCCGATCTGCTGGATGAAGAACAGCTGGATTTGCTTGGAAAAATGCGGCCGGGACTGGTGCAGCTGGAAATCGGCGTGCAGTCCACGAACGAGGAGACGCTCAGAGCTGTGCGGCGCTATTCCGATACGGAAAAATTAGGGGCGCTGATGGTGCGCATTCAGAAACCGAAAAATGTGCACATTCATCTGGACCTGATCGCAGGACTTCCTCATGAGGGGCTGGAAAGCTTCCGGAAATCTTTTAATGATGTATACCGCATGAAGCCGGAACAGCTGCAGCTGGGATTTTTAAAAGTGCTGAAGGGTTCTCATATGGAAGAAATGGCCGGCGAGTGGGGCATTGTCTCCATGGATGAGCCGCCTTATGAAGTGCTGCGCACAAAATGGATTTCCTTTGATGACGTCATCCTGTTGAAAAAAGTGGAAAACATGGTGGAGCTGTATTATAACAGCAATCAGTTTTCCCACGTGCTGCCGGTGCTGGAGCGGCAGTTTGAAAGCCCTTTTGACCTGTTTGTGAAAATGGCGGATTTTTATGAGGAAAACGGCTATTTTGCCAACAGTCCGTCCCGGGCATATCGGTATCAGGTACTTCTGGATTTTGCGGCAGAGACCGATCCGAAAAGGGAAGAGCTGTACCGGGAGCTGCTTGTTTTTGACATGTATCTCAGAGAAAACCTAAAAAGCCGTCCGGCCTTTGCAAAGAGCCTTGCAAAGTGGCATGATGAAATTCTGGATTTTTATCAGACAGAGGCACAGAGACGGGAGATGCTGCCGGATTATGAGGGGTATGATGCCAAGCAGCTGCAGCGCATGACCCATCTGGAAGTATTCAACTGGCCGGTGACGAAAGAGGCGACGGCGCTGCTGGACATTTTTGACCGGGCGCAGGAAAATGCCGCACAAATCCAAAAGCAGTCGGAACGGATGCAACAGACAACAGAAAGTACGGCAATTTTATTTGATTATAAAGTCCACAGTCCTTTGAATGCAGATGCGCGGATCGGGCATATAAATCTGAAACGGAGGGAAGAATCATGGCACGTGTGACAAAACACACCCAGGCGATCCTGGATCTTCTGGATGAACATTATGGAACGGAATACATCTGCTATCTGAATCATGAAAATGCATGGCAGCTTTTGATCGCCACGATTCTGAGCGCGCAGTGTACGGATGCCAGAGTGAATATTGTCACAAAGGATCTGTTTCAGAAGTACACTTCTGTGGAAGCATTTGCCAATGCGGATTTAAAAGAGCTGGAGCAGGATATTCATGCCACCGGTTTTTATCATAACAAAGCAAAAAACATCATAGCCTGCTGTAAGGATCTGGTGGAAAAATTCGGTGGAGAAGTTCCGTCCTCCATGGAAGATCTGACCAGCCTTGCCGGCGTGGGCAGAAAGACCGCAAATGTGATTCGCGGCAATATTTATCATGAGCCCAGCGTTGTGGTGGATACCCATGTGAAGCGAATTTCCAGAAAACTGGGGTTGACAAAGGAGGAAGATCCTGTCAAGGTGGAGATGGAACTGATGAAGGTGCTTCCCAAAGATCACTGGATTTTGTATAATATTCAGATCATCACGCTGGGAAGACAGATCTGTAAGGCGCCGACCCCGAAGTGCGGGGAATGTTTTCTGACGCAGCACTGCCCGGATTATCAGGCGCGGTCTAAAGCCGCCGGAAAGCGTTTGAACAAAGCTGAGAAAAAAGGCGGAGCGGCGGATAAAACGAAAAAGAAAGCGTCCGGTGAGGAGACAAAATGACAGAGCCCATAAGTGATTATTTGTGCCTCGATCTGGAGACCACAGGACTGAATCCGAAACTTGACAAAATCATAGAAATCGGGGCGGTAAAAGTCAAAGGCGGTGTGATTGCAGATACTTTCTCCACATTTATAAAGCCCGGAAAAGCGCTTACCGAAAGAGTCAGTGTGCTGACCGGAATCCGGGAGCAGGATCTGGAAACTGCGCCGACGATACAAAAGGTACTTCCCGAATTTCTGGAATTTGCCGAAGAGCTGCCTCTTTTGGGACATCGGATTCTGTTTGATTTTTCTTTTATAAAAAGGGCGGCAGTTAATGAAAAGCTCACTTTTGAAAGAAGCGGGATTGACACGCTGAAAATTGCCAGAAAATATCTGCCGGATTTGCCCAGCAGAAGGCTGTCTGATCTGTGTGAGCATTACGGAATTGAACTGCATGCCCATCGGGCGCTGGAGGATGCGAGGGCGACCCATTTTTTATATCAGAAGCTTTGGAAAGAATTTCAGCCGGACTTTGAACCGGAGCCGCTGATTTATAAGGTGAAAAGAGAAGGTCCTGCCACAAAAGCGCAGAAGCAGCGACTGGTCAGACTTTTGAAACAATATGGGCTGACAGCGGACTGTGAGATCGAAATGCTGACGAAAAATGAAGCAAGCCGTCTGATTGACCGGATACTTGCGTCATATGGAATCTTGCAAAAATAGAAAAAGTGACTTATAATGAGCGTTAGCAGTAAATATGGTTTGTTGCCGCAGTAATATAGCGGTCTGCAGGGATGAGTCCCCGCAGAATAGAAGGAGTAATAATGTTTAATTTTCATAATAAAAAAACACAGAAAATTGTTTCATCCATCATTATCATCATTCTCGTACTGGCCATGATTGTGCCCACGGTGCTGTCTTTGTTGTAAATGCGGGAAAGGAATTTGGTATGAAGAAATTCAGAAGTTTATTGATGATGCTTTTGCTGGTGGGATGTACTTTTCTGGTGTGGGGGCAGAGCGTTTCGGCAGCGCCGGATGACCGCATCCCGGAGGGAGTAAGTGTTGGTTCTATTGATATTTCCGGCATGACCCAGGATGAGGCAAAGCAGGCGATTTCGGAATATGTGGATGCGCTGGGGCCAAAGGTGATTTCCCTTGTGGCAGCAAACGGCAGCAGTGTGGATGTGACTGCGCGGGAATTGGGACTGACCTGGCAGAATACGGAGCTTGTCAGGGAAGCGGCAGAGCTTGGGCAGAAGGGAAATATTGTTGCCCGCTATAAAGCCAAAAAGGATCTGAAGTATAAAGGGAAAAATTACGAACTCGTTCTTTCTTTTGACCGGAATGCGATTGCAGGCATTGTGGCAGAGCGCTGTGAGAAGTTTAATGTGGAAGCCGTGAATGCGCAGCTGAAAAGAGAAAACGGCGCATTTGTCGTGGAAGAAGGACAGACCGGTTACATAGTGGATAATGCTGCATCTGTCAATGCGATTTACAGCTATCTGGAACAGTGGAATCATGAGGATGGAAGCGTTGATCTTGTCATGGCCATAGATGAGCCTCAGGGGAAAACGGAAGATCTTTTGAGGGTGAAGGATGTGTTGGGCACATTTACCACCAGCTATTCCACCTCCGGTTCTGACAGAAGCAGGAACGTAGCAAATGGCTGCAGTCTGATCGATGGCACTACCGTGTATCCGGGGGAAACCTTTTCCACCTATGATGCGGTAAAGCCTTTTACCCAGGAAAACGGCTATTACATGGCGGGATCCTATTTGAACGGTAAGGTGGTTGACAGCATCGGCGGCGGTATCTGTCAGGTTTCTACCACCCTGTACAATGCGGTGCTGCTGGCGGAGCTGGAGGTGACGGAGCGGCATAATCACTCGATGATCGTCACTTATGTGGATCCTTCTGCGGATGCTGCGATCGCAGAATCTGCCGGAAAAGATTTTCAGTTTGTGAACAATACGGATTATCCGATTTACATTGAAGGACATACGGAGAATAAAAATATCACCTTCAACATTTACGGCGTGGAGACGAGAGATCCGGGGCGTAAGGTTTATTACGAAAGTGAAGTGCTTGAAAAAAGGGTGCCTGAGCAGGACAGCATCATTGCAGATCCTTCTCAGCCGGTAGGTGTGATCAATGTCAGCAGTGCCCATATCGGCTATAAGGCACAGCTTTGGAAGGTTGTAAAGCAGGATGGTGCGGAAGTGAGCAGGGAAGTGGTGAATAAGAGCAGCTATGCCATGAGTCCCAGAACTGCCACTGTAGGAACAGCAACCAATGATCCGAACATCAGCGCGATGATTCAGAGCGCCATTGCTACGAGCAATATTAATGAAGTAAAGAATACGATTGCCAATATCAAAGCAGCACAGGAAGCGGCAGCAGCACTGACACCGGAACAGCTGGCGGCAATTGCGGCGGCTCAGGCGGCAGCAGAGCAGGCGGCACAGGATGCGGCAGCAGGAAACTGAGATTTGGCGTGCGTTCCGAAGCCGTTTATGGCTTTGGAATGGAGGAAATTTATGAAGACAGGAAATGTGACGGGAGCTGTTTACGACCGCAGTATTCATAAAAAATTGAAGATCAGTCAGAACAACCACGTAACAGGCGCAGTAAAAGGGGAAGACTGCGCCTTTTTTTCCTGCCCTGATGCAGCAAAGAAGATAATTACTGCCAGATCTCTGACGGCTTACAGCTGTGAAAAGTGCGGAGCCTATGCCGTGTACAGTGCGGCAAATCAGGCCGCAGCGGCAGGAGCATCAAAGATTTTAGGAATTCTTCTGGAGATTTTGCTGCCCCCGGATGCTTTAGAACAGCAGCTGCGCAAAATCGTGGAGGATGCGCAGCAGGCGGCCATCGAACTGGGAACTGTACTGGCGGATGTGAAGGCATCTGTGACAGCGGCGGTGAACTGCAGCACAGTGACGGCAACCGCGGTGGGAATGATAACCTGCACGGCGGATGGCAGGGACAATGCAGTTGGAAGGGTGAATGATGCAGCAGGCGGTAATGCCTGTGCAGCCGGCAGGGTACAGCGGGCCCAAAAGCCGGCCGGCAGTCAGATCGTCATGACCAAATGGGCCGGTCTGGAGGGAAGCACGATTCTGGCAAATGCCTGTGAGAGCCGTCTGGCCGAAAGATACCCATCCTATCTGATTGATGAAGCGAAGAATTTTATGAGATATCTTTTTGTGACGCAGGAGGCTGCAGCCGCCGTTAAGTCCGGCGTTGGCGCGATGTGCGCTGTGTCGGAGGGCGGGGTGTTTCACGCACTCTGGACATTAGCGGAACGCGCCGGGGTTGGACTGGAAATCGACTTAAAGAAAATTCCGATCCGGCAGGAGACAGTGGAAATCTGCAACTGGCTGGATGTGAATCCGTATGAGCTGGCCGGAAACGGAAGCCTTTTGTGTATTGCAAAGGACGGTGAAGCGCTGGTGGATGAACTGCAAAAGGAAGGCGTTTTTGCAGCAGTCATCGGAAGGGTGACGGACAATAATGACAGGGTCATCTTAAACGGCGAAGAACGGCGTTTCCTGGAACCGGCAAAAGAAGATGAAATTTATAAGATTTTGAAATAAGGGAGAGTTTGTGTGATGAGAGAACAACTGCTTAGAATCATTGAAAAGAACAGCCGAATCGATTTAAAGGAACTGGCTGTGATTCTCGGTGTAGATGAAATTGATGTGGTAAATGAAATGGCGGCGATGGAAGCAGAAGGTATTATCTGTGGATATCATACGCTGATCGATTGGGAAAAGACCAGCATCGAAAAGGTTTCCGCGCTGATCGAGGTCAGAGTGACACCCCAGAGAGGCCAGGGATTTGATCATATTGCAGAGCGAATTTACAAATATCCTGAAGTGCATGCTGTATATCTGATTTCAGGCGGTTTCGACCTGTTAATCACTCTGGAAGGCAAATCCTTAAAAGAAGTTTCCGCTTTTGTTTCTGATAAGCTGGCACCTCTTGACAGCATTATGAGCACAGCAACACATTTTATTTTGAAAAAATATAAAGATCACGGCACTGTTTTGAGCAGAAAAAGCGAAGATCAGAGAGAGAAGGTGTCACCGTGAGAAATCCGTTATCCGATAAAATTGTTGAAATCAAGCCTTCCGGCATCCGTAAATTTTTTGATATCGTCAGCGAGATGAAGGATGCAATCTCTTTGGGCGTAGGTGAGCCAGACTTCGATACGCCCTGGCATATTCGTGATGAGGGCATTTACTCTCTGGAAAAAGGACGCACTTTCTATACCTCCAATGCAGGTCTGAAAGAACTTAAAGAGGAAATCTGCAATTACTTAAAACGCCGTTTCGATTTGGAATATGATTGCAATAAAGAGGTAATTGTTACTGTGGGCGGTTCCGAAGCGATTGATATCGCGCTGCGCGCCATGATCAATCCCGGAGAGGAAGTGATTATTCCTCAGCCTTCCTATGTTTCCTATGAACCCTGTGCAATTTTGGCAGATGCGGTTCCGGTAATCATTAACCTGAAAGCGGAAAATGAATTCCGTCTCACCGCCCAGGAGCTGGAAGAAGCTATCACAGACAAGACAAAAGTCCTGATCCTTCCTTTTCCGAATAATCCGACCGGTGCAATCATGGAAAGAGAAGATCTGGAAGCGATTGCAGAAGTGATTATCAAACATGACATTTTCGTCATTTCTGATGAAATTTATGCGGAGCTCACTTACAAGGATAAGCATGTCTCCATCGCACAGCTTCCCGGCATGAAGGAGCGCACTGTGCTGATTAACGGCTTTTCCAAGGCTTATGCCATGACAGGCTGGCGTCTTGGCTACTGCTGCGCACCTGCCCTGATCACAGAGCAGATGCTCAAAATCCACCAGTTCGCCATCATGTGCGCACCGACCACCAGCCAGTATGCTGCAGTGGAGGCAATGAAAAACGGCGATGATGATGTGGAAATGATGCGCGAACAGTACAACCAGCGCCGACGCTATCTGATGCATGCCTTTGAAGAAATGGGACTTCCCTGCTTCGAACCCTACGGCGCATTTTACGTGTTCCCCTGCATCAAGGAATTCGGAATGACCAGTGACGAATTTGCAACCCGTTTTCTTGAGGAAGAAAAGGTGGCGGTAGTTCCCGGCACAGCATTCGGTGACTGCGGCGAAGGCTTTCTGCGAATTTCCTACGCATACTCACTGGAAAACCTGAAAGTTGCTATCGGCAGGCTGGCCGAATTTGTAGGAAAATTGAAAGAAGAGCAGAAGAAATCATGTTAAATATTGTATTACATCAGCCGGAAATTCCCCAGAATACCGGCAATATCGGCCGCACCTGTGTGGCCACGGGCGCAGTTCTTCACCTCATTGAGCCCCTGGGATTTTCTCTGAGTGAAAAGCAGCTTAAACGTGCCGGCATGGATTACTGGGACAAGCTGGATGTGCGCCGTTATATTAATTTTGAAGATTTCCTGGAAAAAAATCCTGCGATTGGCCGTGGCCTTGCGGGGGAGGAAGATGGAGTCAGACTCTGGATGGCAACCACGAAAGCAAAACATGTCTACAGTGATGTGCAGATCGGACCGGATGATTACATCATGTTCGGGAAAGAAAGCGCAGGAATTCCCGAAGAAATTCTGGTGGAACATGAAGAAACCTGTATCCGCATTCCCATGCTGGACCACATTCGTTCGCTGAACCTGTCCAATTCTGTGGCGGTTGTCCTTTATGAAGCGCTGCGGCAGAACGCGTTCGCCGGACTGCAGGAGACTGGAGAACTGCATCGGCTGCACTGGAAAGAAGATTGATTTACGAAAAAAGATAGGCAAAAAGCCCCCTGTTTTACGAAAAAACAAGGGGCTTTTCTTTATGCGGCAATCTGTTATGATGGATGACAGGAAGATATTTTATGCAGCATAAGGAGGGAATGTGATGCTTTATAAGAAAAATGCAGCCAAACAGCTGGATCAGGAACTGTTTCGCAATCCCACGGCGGAATACAGGGGAACTCCGTTCTGGGCCTGGAACTGTAAGCTGGAGCAGAAGGAACTGGAATGGCAGCTGGAAATTTTGAAAAAGATGGGCTTCGGCGGCGCCCATATGCATGTCAGGACCGGCATGGCAACGCCCTATCTCAGTAACGAGTACATGGAGTTGATCAAAGCCTGTGTGCAGAAGGCAAAAAGCGAGGAGATGCTGGCCTGGCTGTATGACGAGGACCGCTGGCCTTCCGGCGCTGCGGGCGGACTGGTGACAAAAGAAAAGCGATACAGGAGCCGTTATCTGCTTTTCACGCCGGTTCCCTATGAGGCCGGAAAAAACGTCGAAAAAGTCGAGATTTCCAGCGCGAGAGCGGGACGTGCGGAAAACGGAACGCTGCTGAACTGCTATGACGTGGAGCTGGATGAAGAGGGATATCTGAAAAGCTGGCGGGTGATCGGAAAAGAGGATGCAGCACAGTTTGAAAAATGGTATGCCTATCTGGAAATCGCCACGGAAAGTCCCTGGTATAACAACCAGACTTATGTGAACACGCTGGATAAGGCGGCGATGGACCGTTTTATTGAGATTACCTATGAAAGCTATAACCGCACCATCGCGGAGGAATTTGACAACACGGTGCCGGCGATTTTTACGGATGAACCTCAGTTCACCCATAAATCCACGCTGAAGTTTGCAAAAGAAAAAGCGGATGTGACGCTGCCCTGGACAGATGATCTGGTGGAGACCTATGCGGCAGCCTATGAGGGTGAGGATCTGCTTTCGGGCGTTCCGGAGCTGATCTGGGACAGAGCGGACCGTGTGCCTTCTGTTGTGCGCTATCATTATCACGACCATGTTTGTGAGCGCTTTGCCCGGGCCTTTGCGGACAACTGCGGAAATTGGTGTCAGGAACACGGACTGTCGCTCACCGGTCACATGATGGAGGAGCCCACGCTTCGTTCTCAGACGGCAGCTTTGGGAGAAGCCATGCGCTCTTACCGCAGCTTCGGGCTGCCCGGTATTGACATGCTGTGCGCTCACTTTGAATATACGACGGCGAAGCAGGCCCAATCTGCGGTGCATCAGTACGGCAGGGAGGGCATGCTGAGTGAGCTTTACGGTGTGACCAACTGGGATTTCGATTTCCGGGGACATAAGCTGCACGGCGACTGGCAGGCGGCGCTGGGTGTCACCGTTCGTGTGCCCCATCTGTCCTGGGTTTCCATGGCGGGAGAGGCAAAACGTGACTATCCTGCTTCCATCAACTATCAGTCCCCCTGGTGGGATCAGTATTCTCTGGTGGAGGATCACTTCGCCCGGGTGAACACCGCACTGACCCGTGGAAAACCAGTGGTGAAGGTGGGCGTGATTCATCCTGTGGAAAGCTACTGGCTGCACTGGGGACCTGCGGAGCAGACTGCGCTGGTGCGGGACAACATGGACCGGAATTTTCAGGAGATGACCAAATGGCTTTTGTTTGGCGGCATCGATTTTGATTTCATCAGCGAATCTTTGCTGCCCGATCTCTGCAAAGAGGCTGGCGCGCCTTTGCAGGTGGGAGAGATGGCTTATGACGTGATTCTGGTGCCGGGCTGCGAAACCCTGCGCTCCACCACGCTGGATCGCCTGGAAGCATTCGCAGAAGCCGGCGGAAATCTGATCATCGCGGGCGCTGCACCGGTGCTGGAAGATGCCCGGGAGAGCGAGCGCGGAAAACGGCTGGCGCAGAAGGCGTTATGTGTTCCTTTCAACAGGGGAGCATTGCTGGATGCACTGGAGCCGGTGCGTACCGTAGAAATCCGGAATCAGACCGGCGCGCTTACCGAGAATCTGCTGTACCAGATGCGGCAGGATGGGGAAGGCCGCTGGCTGTTTGTCGCTCACGGAACGGAGCCTTATAATAAAGATGTTTCCCAGTATCAGGATTTGAGAATCCGGGTGGCCGGAAAGTGGAAGGTTGTTCTGTATAACACCATGACCGGAGAGAAAAAAGCCATTTCCTATTGTGTCGAAGGCGAGAATACCTGTATCAGCAGACGGATGTATGATTATGACAGCCTGCTTTTATGGCTGGAGCCGGCGGACATGGCAGTGCAGCCGGCGGATGTTGCAGCGCAGCCGGCGGATGTTGCGGCACAAATATCGGACAGCCCGGCGCGAACCGAAAAGCGTTTAAAACTGCCCGTTACCGTACCCTACACGTTGAGTGAGCCCAACGCGCTGCTTCTGGATCAGGCGGAATATGCGCTGGACGACGGCCCCTGGAAACCGGAGGAAGAAATTCTGCGCCTGGACAATGACTGCAGGGAACAGCTGGGTTGGCCCAGCCGGAAAGAAAGTGTGGCACAGCCCTGGGTGATTGCCGAGGAGCCTATCACCCACACCGTACATCTGCGCTGGCACATTCATTCGGAAATTGAATATGAAGGCGCTCAGTTGGCCATTGAGGATGCAGAGCGGGTTTCCCTGAAATGGAACGGAGAACCTGTGGAAAATGCGGTTGTCGGCTGGTATGTGGACAAATCCATCAAGACGGTAAATCTGCCTCCGATTCAGATCGGGGAAAATGTGCTGGAAGCTTCCATTCCCTTCGGAAAGCGAACAGACGTGGAATGGGCATATCTTCTGGGCGATTTCGGCGTGGAAGCAGCGGGAAGATCCGTCCGCATCGTTCCCTTGAGAAAAGAGCTGGCCTTCGGCAGCATTACGGCACAGGGACTGCCTTTTTACGGCGGCAACATCACCTATCATGTTCCGGTGGAAACGGAAGGCGGATCTCTGCGAATCCGTTCCAGCCAGTATAAAGGCGCGCTGCAGTCCGTGAAGCTGGACAACAGAGCGGAGATTCCGGTGATTTATCCGCCCTATACAGTGACGTTGGAAGATGTGAGTGCCGGAAAGCACATGATAGACTTTAAACTGTACGGACATCGCCGCAACGGCTTCGGCCCCGTGCATTTGACGGACTTAAAGGCCAACTGGATCGGCCCTAATGCATGGCGCACGGAAGGAGAATTGTGGTGCTACGACTATATGATCTGTGAGGAAGGCATCATGACTACGCCGGAGAT
Source organism: Lachnospiraceae bacterium (assembly GCA_017482485.1). GTDB lineage: Bacteria > Bacillota > Clostridia > Lachnospirales > Lachnospiraceae > Gallintestinimicrobium. The sequence continues at coordinate 80,776 of JAFUMV010000028.1, read as the reverse complement.
TGCTGTGGAGCCTGTTTTTGAGCAGAGGAAGGAATGAGTTTTCCTGCGATATGTGACTTGGAGGCCAGTGTCCTGCGCTGCGGTAAATTGCAGCGCAGCTTAATGGCTCCGTTCTTTGCTGAATGGGCAGGAAGGGGTATATACAGAATTTTTTCTGATCACTACCCCAAAAAAGGTCTGAAAAGGCCAAAAACAGTTGACATAATTTAGAAAAGGGGCATATATAGAAAAAATTTTCAGTGCTACCCTATTTTGAGTCGTTTGACAGGGCAGCGCAGGAATTTTTTTCTGTATATGCCCTTTGGCTGTTTCCCAGGAGGTTTTGAGGTGCCAAAGGGTCGAGAAAGGAACTTTTTTTGTATATATCCGTAATTTCTCCAGTGTACATGGAGACGCACGATTGCACATCTGCTTCGTTCTTGTACTTGCCCGTTCTGACCGCATTTCGCAAATAAATTCTGCTTCATCTGTAACATGGTTTTATACACATTAAAACGTAAGAATGTTTACAAATGTAAAAATAAAAATTATAAAATAATAAAATTTTTAAAAATAGAAACGATTTCGGAAATAATGAAAACAAAATATTGACATGGCAAGACGGCTGAAGTATACTGAAGCTGCAGGGAAACGGAGGCGGATCAGTGAAAAAGGTAGTGGACGACGCACGGCTGATGATTAAGGTGTGCGATTTGTATTACAATCAGAATATTTCGCAGCAGCAGATTGCGGATATGCTGTCGCTTTCCCGGCCCACTGTTTCCAGGTTGTTATCCTCTGCCAGAGAGCAGGGAATTGTAGAGATTCGAGTTTCGAATCTGGAGACGATCAAGCATTGGGAGCTGGAGAGACAGTTAAAGGAGCTATATCATCTGAAGGATGTTGTGATTGTTGATTCAGTGCCCCAGCGGGAGGAAGTGCCGGAAGATGCGGCCGCCAGATATCTGGAGAACACGATAAAGGATGATGATATTGTCGGAATCTCCATGGGCGCCACCCTGTATCAGGTGGTGAACCATATCGCAAAGCCTGCCGCCAGGCGTGTGACGTTTGTACCGTTGATCGGAGGGATGGGACAGCTTCGAATGGAGCTTCACTCCAATAATCTTGCGGAAAGCCTGTCCAGAAAATTTGAAGGAAGCTTTGTGCCGATGCAGGCCCCGGCAAGAGTCTCCAGCGCTGCGGTGCGCAGAAAGCTGATGAAAGAAGAAAGCATTGCTGCAGCTATTGCGCTGGGAGAACGGATCAATACGGCCATCGTTGGCATCGGATATCCAAGTCAGGATTCTGCGATAAAAGCGACCGGATATTTTAAGGAGGATGAAATAGAGTCTCTGATCATAAAAAAGGCTGCTGGAGAAATCTGCATGCAGTTTTACGATATAGAAGGGAAAACCTTTGTTGGTCAAAATGACAACAATGTCATTGGAATGGAAATTGAGAAGCTTCGCAAAGTGCCGACCAGAATCGGAATTGCATATGGGACAGCAAAGCTTCGGGCGATTCAGGGAGCGATTGCAGGACAGTATATCAATGTTCTTGTGACAGATTTTGATTGTGCCAGGGCTTTGATGGAGGAACGAAGAAGATGAGTATGGAAAATGACAGCGAATGGCTGAGGTGCCCCAGGTGCAGCCAGAAGACGAGGATTAAAGTGTGTAAAGATACGAAGTTAGTGAATTTTCCTCTTTTTTGCCCGAAATGTAAATTGGAAGTGATGATTTGTGTTGAAAATATGAAAGTGAAAATTGTATAAGAGCCAGATGCGTTTGACACAGAGCCAGTGATTGTATGACAGAATCACTGGCTCTTTTTATACTTTATTACAGGAGGCGTGCAGTATGAAAATTGTATTCGGGTGTGACCCAAATGCGGACAAATTTAAAATGCAGTTGATGAAATACGTGGAGGAACTCGGCCATGAGGTGACAGATTTCGGGAGCGATGATCCGATTTATGCCAATACCGCGATCCGGGTGGCGGAATCGGTTGCGGCCGGCGATTTTGACAGAGGGATTCTGGTCTGCGGAACCGGCATTGGTGTTTCCATAGCGGCAAATAAAGTAAAAGGTGCATACGCGGCCTGTATCCACGATATCTATCAGGCCCAGCGGGCGGAATTATCCAATCATGCCAATATCATCACGATGGGATCGCAGGTGGTAGGAATTGAGCTGGCAAAATGCATGGTGAAGGAATACCTTTCCTGTACGTTTGACCCGAATGGAAGATCGGGAAACAAGGTGCAGAGAATTATAGAATTTGAAAATGATCAGACAGAAGTCACAGAAAAATAACAAACGGAAAAGGGACTGGCGGTTTATGATATTACTGCCAGTCCCTTTTTTATATGCAGCCAGCTTGCGCGAAATTCTGCTGTTATGATTTGCCTTTCTTTCCGTTGAGCATACTGGGCGCATAGCCAAACGTCCGCCGATATACTTTAAAGAAAGAGTTGTAGTTGGTAAAGCCGCATTTCAGCGCGATCTCAGAAACGGTGAATTCTCCTTCCAGCAGCAATTCGTTGGCCAGAGTCATTCGCTTTTGCTCTATATAGGAGGAAATCGGAATTCCGATATCTTTGGAAAAGCTCTTTCGGATCTTTGAGAATGAACAGTGGAACTGTTCCTCCAGCGTTGCGCTGCAGAGCTGGGCATCCGTAAAATGCAGATCAATATAGGCTTTGACCTGTTCCGCAAAGGATTCGGAATGTTCGTCGGATTCGGAATGGAATAATTCACAAAAAGTGATAATACACGTTTCCAGTGAGGCAAAAAGATCTCTCTGGGGGTGATAAGAAGGAATTGTCGTGTCGATCAGCAGATTGGCATAGTCCTGCTTTATGCACAGCAAAATGGAGCGGTACATTTCAAATACGGCGCGGTTGTTGTTGTATAAGTGTTCTGCATAGCCCTGGAGCTGGGTCAGCGCCAGTTCGCTGTTTCCGCTTGTGATGGCGGAATAGATGGTTAAAGTATCCGATATCTGGAAACCGGACTTTCGAAACTGTTTAATGTCGGATACCGTGCAGAGCTGGGAAAGGCTTTCCGTGGATATTGTGTTTCGCAGATCCTGCAATTGGATGTATGCGGAGGAAAGCTCTGTGGGCTGCGTGAACTGCTTGCTCACCAGTCCCCACGCGTGATAGCCGGGTTCTTCGCGATTGATATTCTCGATGAGATGATTGATGATATCGGAATATTCTCTGACATCGGTTTCCGGCGCTACCAGAAGCAGGGTCTGAGTGGTCTGCTGCTGCATGTATACATGAGGAAGCAGCTGCTGTAAATAATATTGGATAATCGCCAGCGCGTGGGAGTACAGATTCCCGGCTTCCGTGTTTTTTTCGGCAAGTCCGAACAGGATCAGACGGTAACTGTTCGGAAAATCCGGAAAGTAGGAATAAAACGCTTCCAGATCTGACTCGGAGGCCAGCAGTCCGTGGAGTGCTTTTTCCATGAAGATGACCTGCAAAACATTGGTTTGCGTGTCGATAATGGCCTGGCGTTGATGCAGATTCGTCTCATAGGTTTGTATTTGATCATAGATATAATGAAAACCGTAGCCAAAAGAAGCCTTTTGTGTGGAGGAAGCTTCCCCTGATGCAGCGGGGGCTGCGGTTAACTGATTCTTTTCCAGTGTGTGAATAATCCTGGTCAGCGGCCTGGTGGAAAGGTGTGTTCCGATGGGGATGGAAACGCCCAGAACCAGAACGCAGAGGACCAGATAGATGCTGAGAAATGAATACAGCGGTTTCATGCGGGCAGTCAGTGCCGAGTTGGGAATATGCATGGTGATCGTCAATCCTCCGGAAGCGGTTTTTCTGGAGACGGAATAGTAGCCGGATGTGGGTTCGGTCAATTCTGTATAGATACAATCGCCGTTGCTGTTATGGAGCGTGAGAAGATAACTGTCCCGGTCTTCACTGGCAATCAGGTTTTTTTTGAGTTGGGAGATGTCAATGCAGGCATAAAAATACCTGTTATTCGCCCGATAAATGGAGTAAATCAGCGCATCATAGCTGCCATTGTAGGTAGTGGTCACACGATGAACGCCCAGAAAACCGGTTTTATTTTCCTGTAAGAGAGCGTTCCACTCATCGTAGGTCATTTCATCCACACGAAAATAGAAAGGATAATATCCCACCTGCAGGCCAAAAGTTGTGACCACAGGAGTGACCGCATCGTTTTCTGACAGCTGCAGGGCACAGTCACGGATCAACGGGCAGGGACGAATCAGACTGCTCAGATAGTCACACATCTGACCACGGGTGACGGCACTGATATCGGTATAGTTTTTTTCTGTATAGTGCAGTGCATAAAAGCGATTGTCGTCATAGAAGGCCTGAGATGCATTGACAATGGTGGTGATTGTATTGTCCAGCTGATTTACGCCAAAATCCATCTGCTGCGTGCTCTTCTTGATCTCCAGCTCGGTAAACACGCTGCGGGAATAAAAGACCAGCGGCAGCAGGGCCGCGAAGAGAATCAGGGAGAAGCTGACAAATCCCACAAGAAACCATCGAAAAATAGAATGCATGGGAAGATTTTTATTCGCAGAAGAAAAATGGAACATCAAATACACCTCATTCGTATGTTTGACTGAATATTGATTACAGTGTCAACACTTCCAGCAATATTCGTATAAGAAATAGTAACATTTTATGGATTGAGAAATCAACTTCCAAATATCGGAATGTCTCAATTTACATATTCGTACCCCAGCAGAAAGGGTGCCCTTTGGAGTCAATTGCCCGGATTGCAAGGTCAATCCCCTAAGTGCAAGTTGAAATTGTGCCCGAAATTTGTATATTGAAATTGTCAGGATACCGAAAGCGAAAGCCGGCGTCGGCATCCGAAGGCTGCCATGAAAGACCGTCATTCGAATGGCAGCAATAAAACAAAACCAAGGAGGGAAAAAATGAAGAAAAAACTGGTAGCATTATTCATGGTGTCTGCAATGACTGCAGGGCTTTTGAGTGGATGTGGTTCTGCTCAGGAGACTGCAAAGGATACCGAAAAAGCAGAGGCTTCTTCTGAGGCTGTCGAAGAAACTCAGGCACAGACAGACGCAGCCGAAGCCGAGTTTGATCCCAGGACAATCACGGAAGGTGTGACTCTTACTATCGCAGTGGAAGCGAAAAGTGTGGTTATTGACTGGGACACCAATCTGGTTACCCAGAAGCTGGAGGACAGGTTTGGCGTAGATCTTCAGTTCGAGGTTTATCCGGCCGGAGAATTTGCTGATAAGCTGAATGTTATGATCAACGGCGGAGATAAGCTCCCTGACATCATTTTCGGCGGAGACGGCAACGGCTTAAAGAACCAGGAGACAGCCTGGGTGGACAGCGGTGCAATCCTGGAGCTGACCAAATATTATGAGGACGCTGAGTATGCCGACTATCCCAAATATGCCAACATTGCAATGGAATGGGAAGGTGTGGATTTTGTTTCCACACTGAAGGATGCAGAAGGTAAAATCTGGGGAGTTCCCACTTATACAGTCACCAGCAATTCTTCTGCAGGCCCCAGACTCTGGATCAATGAAAACTATGCCAAAGCGGTGGGATTTGATGAGCTTCCCACTACCACCGAGGGATTTTTTGAACTGTGTAAGGCTTTTGCCGCTGCCGGTGATGTGAATGGAAACGGTCTGGACGATGAAGTTGTTTTCACCAGTAACGGTATAGCTCAGAACTGGTTCAAGTTTCTGATGTCTCCTTACGCTTATGCATGGGATGATTACTGCCTTGACGTAGAAGACGGCACTCTTTCCTTTGCCTTTGCGACGGAAGGATGGAAAGAAGGACTCAAGTATATCAAACAGTTCTTTGACGAAGGCCTGATTGACTCCACGATTATCACCCAGGATTATAGTGCATATACTGCGATTGTATCGAATCCCGAAGCGGTTGTTCTTGCTGATTTCTGGTTTAAACCGCAGATGGTGAATGAAGATATTTACGAACAGAATAAAACGCTGCTGGAATACGGTTATGTGGCTGCCCTGGAAGGGCCTTCCGGAAGAGTGGAAGGATTCTGGCTTGATAAGACTGCAGTTCCCGGTGCCATGATCACTGTGGACTGTGAGAATCCGGATGCGGCATTCCTGGTACTCGATTATATGCTGTCTCAGGAGATGGCTGCCTGCAACCGTTACGGTGAGGAAGGCGTGGATTGGGATTACTGGGACAATGTGGATGATTCCAAGTTCACTGATGGAACCACCAAGGATATGTATCGCGGCGAAAGCGGCGGAGATCCGGTCTTTGTATCCTATACCAACAGCACATACTGGTATTCCGGGAATCCGCAGAACAGCGGATATATGATGGCAGGTCCTTTTGTGCAGTTCTATAACAGCGAGGGTCGTGTGATGGCCGGCGGAAAGACGGAAGCGGATCAGACAGCAATTGAATGGACGAAGAGATACCTCAGCGATTCCATCAATGCGGTAAGAGCGGTAAGACCTAAAGAAACGATTGCAACGCTTCCTATGACTATTGATGAAAAGGAAGCAGTTTCAGAGCCTATGACGGTGATTGGATCTTTCTATTGGCAAGCGGCAGCCAACTTCCTCACCGGTGTTTGGGACATCGACGAGGACTGGGATTCCTATCTGGAAGAACTGGAGAAGATGGGTATCAGCGATGTTCTGGCGGTTTATCAGACTGCGTATGACCGCACAAAGTAAAATACGCTGCTATTGCTGAAAATGAACTGGATAGCGGTGCTGTCTGACAATCGGTACAGCACCGCTATTATAAATGCGTATGATACGGAAAGGAGCGGTTTATGAAGAAAATTAATGCAAATGCAGTTCCGATAAAGAAAAGTCTGAAAAGAGACTGGGAACTGTATTTGTTTCTTTTGCTTCCGGTGGCCTATGTTTTTATCTTTAACTATATCCCCATGGGCGGTCTGGTGATTGCCTTTAAGGATTACGAGGTGCGTAAGGGAATCTGGGAAAGTGACTGGGTGGGCTTAGAACAGTTCAAACGGTTTTTCGAGTCCTATATGTTCAAGGATGTTATGGGTAATACCATCGTGCTTGCCCTGTATGGATTGATCGCCGGTTTTCCGATTCCGGTGTTGTTTGCGCTGACCCTCAACAGTGTAAAGAACAAGCGATTTAAGAAAATCACCCAGACGATCGTAAACATGCCTCACTTTATTTCCACTGTTGTTATGGTCGGGGTGTTGATGCTGGTCTTTCATAATCGACTGGGTATCTACGGAAACCTGGTACATGTGCTGACCGGAGAATATCCGGGGGATGTGTTTGCTTCCCCTTCGGCGTTTCGGCATTTTTACGTCTGGTCCGGCGTGTGGCAGGGCTTCGGTTGGAGCAGCATCATCTACACGGCAGCCCTTACCGGTGTGGACCCGTCCTACCATGAGGCGGCCCAGCTGGATGGTGCGTCACGGTTTCAGCGTGTCATCTATGTGGATCTTCCAACGATTGTTCCCACCATTGTCACCCTGTTGATCCTGGATATGGGCAGCATATTGTCTCTTGGCTATGAAAAGGTATTACTGATGCAGAATTCGCTGAATATCAGCGCCAGTCAGGTGGTATCCACCTATGTGTATGAGATGGGTATTTCCGGCGGGGGCGCAGGCAATTTTTCCTATTCGACGGCCATTGGCATGTTCAATAACGTGATCGAATTGATTCTGCTGATTATCGTGAACCAGATCTCCAAGAGGATTTCCGATACCAGTGTGTTTTAGGAGGGCAGAATGAAAAAGAGTACAAAAATCAAAAACAAACAGGACCGCTGGTTCTATTTTTTCTGTTATGCGGTGGTCACGATCCTCACGCTGCTGGTGCTGTATCCCATCGTTTACATAATCTCTGCATCCTTCAGTAATTCGGATATGGTGGCGCTGGGAAAAGTGTGGCTGTGGCCTGTGGATTTTTCCCTGGCTTCCTATAAGATTATACTGAAACATGGCCGGGTCTGGACCGGATATAAAAATACCATCCTCTATACGGCGGCAGGAACCCTGATCAATGTGGCAATTACTCTGATATGTGCTTATCCTATGGCCAGGAAGAACCTCTGGGGCCGAAGAGCCATCATATTTTTTTTCACCTTCACCATGATGTTTTCCGGCGGCATGATCCCCAGCTATATTCTGGTGAAACAGCTGGGCATGCTGAATACCCGCTGGGCGATGGTCATTCCCGGAGCCATGAACGTATACAACATGGTCGTCTGCCGAACCTTTATTGAGAACAATATCCCGGATGAGATGCTGGAAGCGGCCAAGATCGACGGCTGTAATAATACTCAGTTCTTTTTCCAAATGGTGCTGCCCCTGTCCAAGGCCATCATCGCCGTCATGGCGCTGTGGTATGGAGTCGGTCACTGGAATTCCTATTTCGGTGCATTTCTCTATTTGAGGGATCAGGATCTGTATCCGTTACAGATCTTCTTAAAGGAAATACTGATCGTAAGTCAGAAGCTCAACAGCGCCGATGTTTTGGATGAAGAGGTCACCACAACGGTTTATCAGACTTTGAAATATTGTGTGGTTGTGGTAGCGTCTGCGCCGCTGTTCTGTGTGTATCCCTTTGTGCAGAAGTATTTTCAGGAAGGTGCCCTGCTCGGAAGTGTGAAGGGCTGAAGCGGGAGGAAGATCACATTGAAAGAAACGACTGTGAAAGAAAAAACTTTGAGAGAAAAAATTAAGAACCATGAAAAGACCATCGGGATGCACGTTTATTTAAATGATGTGACCTCAGCCAGAATTGCGGGCCTGGCGGGCTACGATTTCGTGTGGATCGATCTGGAGCACAGCAATCTGTCTCTGGAGCTTTTGCCCGGCCACATTATCGCTCTGCAGGCCGGAGGGACTGCTGTGATTGTCCGGGTGCCGCAGGATGATCTCACATATACGAAAAAGGTGGTTGAAATGGGTGTGGACGGCATTATTTTTCCCCAGGTCAAAAGTGCCGGACAGGCAAATGCGCTGATCGCTTCCACGCTGTATCCGCCCTATGGCAACAGAGGATACGGCCCTTTAAATGCCACCGGTTACGGGTTTTATGATGTAAAGGAATATATTAAGAATGCGCCGGAGCACTTCTGCCGTTTCATTCAGATTGAGCACGTTGATGCTGTCAGCAATCTGGATGAAATCATGAAAAATGAGTATATTGACGGTTATATTTTCGGCCCCAATGATTTGTCCGGATCCATCAATCAGTTAGGGCAGGTTTTTTCAGAGGATACAACTGCGCTGATAAAAAAGGCTGTCGCAAAGCTGAAGGCTGCCGGAAAATATATCGGGCTGTCCACAGGCGATATCTCGGATAAGACGCTGCAGCACTGGCATGACATGGGCGTGGATATGCTGTCTGCCGGCGCGGACTACAGCTTTATCCGGCGGCTGGCCCTGCAGAACCGGATCAATATGGAGCGAATCCATAAATTTTCTGCAGAATAGAAATAGGAAGGAAATGTGTATGGAATTTTTGAAATCCACAATCAAAATCGGGCTGGAAAAGCCCGTAGGTTTTTTACATATTTCAGATACCCATCTGCCGAAGGATGATCCGGCGGATGAAAAAAACGGGGAGTTTCGGGCAAAGGCGGAGGCTGATTTGATAGAGGCGCTGGAATATGCGGACAGGAACGGACTGTATGTGCTGCATACCGGCGATATCATGACCTACTGGAACGAAAAGAATCTGAAAACGATTGACAGGCTTTTTGGCAGCAGAGATTACATTTTCGCCGTAGGAAATCATGATTTCTGCCATGAGGGCGGTTATTTTGATGATCCTGAGAATATAGAACGGAATATAAAACTGGTGGCGCCGCATTTCCCCCACAACCTGGTCTTTTATGCAAAAGTGATCGGCGGGGTGAATGTGGTATCCGTTTTAAATGGCTTCTTTCGGATCAGCGAAGGGCAGCTGGAGATGCTCAGGGCAGAGGTTGCAAAAGGGTATCCGGTGATTTTGTGCATGCATGTTCCGTTTTTTACGCAGGAGCACGCGGCAGCCAGACTGGCCAGAGGAAACTGTGCCCACCTGCTGGCGCCTACAGAGGAATATCTGGCCTGTTATCCGGAAAAATTTCAGTTCCAGAGAGCGGATGAAATGACCCTGCGGGCGATGGAATACATCAAGTCAGAGCCGGCGATCAAGGCCATTATTGCCGGACATACGCATATGAATTGGGAAGAAGTGCTGGACGGGGGCACGATACAGATTGTTACAGCCGGCACCTTTGAAGGGGGATATGCCAGAGAGATCACAGTGGAATAGAAGAGTTTGAAGAAAGTCTGTTAAACAGCACAGGAGGAGATCAGTATGCAGCCATATTATATGATTAATGATGCGAAGACCTTTGCTTTTTCGGCTGAAAATCCCACCGGAAGCAGGGCAGGCGGCTCCAGAGGGGGAGATTGTACCAAGTTAAGTCCCACCGTAACGATTGGAGCAGGAAAGACCGTGACCTTAGTGGACACCGATGGCCCCGGAATGATTCAGCACATGTGGTTTACAGGTTATGTGGGACACAGCTTTATCCTGCGGATTTACTGGGACCATTGTGAATATCCTTCCGTGGAGGCTCCGATTTCAGCTTTTTTCGGAGTCGCTTACGATGAAAATTTTGAGGATATTGACGGAAAATATCCTGTTCTGAACTCATCACAGATTCTGGTGGCTCCCGGAAGAGGATTGAACTGTTTCTGGGAAATGCCCTTTCAAAAGCATTGCAGGATCACCATGGAAAACCGAAGCGATGAAGCGAAGGATTTGTACTATATTATTACGGGATGCCATGGTCAGGTGCCCGATGAAGCAGGATACTTCCATGCCTCCTACCGGCAGGAGCATCCGGTGCAGAAAGGTCGCAGCTATACCGTTATTGACGGAATTGAAGGAAAAGGCCAGTTTGTGGGCGTAACCCTTGCCGCCGGGATGAACGGGCATAATACCTGTTGGGTGGAAGGCGAGGCCAGAATGTATCTTGATGACGATCCCTGGCCATCGATCCATTATACCGGAACAGAGGATTATTTCGGCGGTTCCTATGCTTTTGGAAACGATATTTACATCAAAAAGTATCAGACCTACAGCGGCCTGTACAGCGGTATGTTTTCGATTTTGGGGGATAACCAGGCAGTTTATAACGGCCAGCAGCGATTTTTGCTGTATCGCTTTCATATCAAAGACCCGATTCGCTTTGAGACCGGTTTTCGAATGACGCTGGACAATCTCGGATGGACCGGGCCCAGATACGATGACTATACTTCTGTGGCGTACTGGTATCAGACACTGCCGTCAGCGCCGTTAAAGCCGCTGCCTTCGGATGGTGAGATGATTATGAAGTGAGCTTGCTGCGCCGGATATCAGGGAAAAATATGACAGGAGGAATTTTGCATGAAGACGATTTTGTTTTTTGATGATTTTGCGCTTGCCAGGCGGGATCATCTGCGCAATGTGATATGTCATCCTCAGTTCGCAGGCCTGTATCGAGATCCTTATGCGTGCGTGCATGGGATGGGCTGTGCCAGCGCTGTGTATCATGAGGAACGGGGTTCAGTGCTTCTTTACTACGGAAGTTATCTGAAGGGGGCGACCATGCAGGACAGATCGGTCACGGTGGTGGCGGAGAGTCAGGACGGCATTCATTTTACGCCTCTCAATACGGAAAAAGAGGTTGCTTTGCCGGAACGCGCCTGCCTGCATCAGATACTGGACAAAAATCTGGTTTCGGAGCCTCTGCTCTTTTTTGAGGATGCGCATGACCCGGACCCGAACCGGCGTTATAAGGCTTTGACGGTGCGGTTTTGCCCTGACGGCTATGGCATTGATGACATCTGGTATTCGCCGGACGGCATTCGCTTTGTGCATGATGAAGATATCAGCTGGCACCCGGTAGGTTCGGAGGGAATCATGGGGCACTTTTACAATGAGCGCCTTGGGTGTCATACGATTTTAACGCGGGCAGAAGTGGGGGAACGTCAGGTTTACCGGGTGGAAACCAGGGACTGGAAAAATTTCTCGACGCCGGAATTTGTGATGGGTGCTGATCTGGAAGACCCGCCGTTGTCAGAGCTGTATGGCATGCCGAGCTTTACGTATGAAGACTATGTGATTGGTTTCCCCTGGATTTTTCATGTGAACCAATCCGAGGAGAAAGGAACGCAGAAATTCTGGAAAGGCAAAATGACCACCCATTTGTCCTACAGTCGTGACGGAAGAACCTTTCAGCGCGTCACCCATGCGCCCTTTTTTGAAAACGGCGCGCCGGGAAGCCCCGGTTATGGCATGACAGGGCTGCAGACGATGCTCCAACGGCCGGATGGGAGTCTGTGTTTTTACTGCTATGTACGCGAAGTGGAGCATGGAACGACGCGACAGGAGAACATTTCCGGCATCAGCGTTTCCGTCCTTCGGCGGGATGGATTTGTCTGCCTGGAATCCTGCGGCGGCCCGGCTACACTGCGCACAAGACTTCTGCGGCTTGGCGACAGTGCGCCCCTGGAAATCAATCTGCAGTGTACGGAATCTGCCACCTGCGCCCTGCTGGATGCCGATGCGCAGCCCATTGCAGGCTTTTCCCACGAGGAGTGCGATCCCTTTTCGGGAGACAGTGTCGCATGGCAGCCTGCCTGGCAGGGACGCTCCAGTGCCGGAATTGACACGGCGGCCATTGAGATCCGCATCCTTTCCGGGCGAATTTATGCGATTCGCGGCGATTTTGAAATATTTTACACGAATGCTCAGTACCGGCGATACCTGCAGGATGGGAACCTTCCGCGGGAGCGGGGGTTCTAATATATTATTTGCAGCGGTTGTGCCGTGGAAACTTGAGATGCCTACAGCCCGAGGGAGTTCATGCGTGAGCTCCCTTTTGCGTTTTCAGTGGGGTATAATGATGCAAAAGATATTCTTTATTTCTAGCTCTCTTCAAATCCGTTGTTTGGGAACCAAGCGTTACCGTATGGGTTTGAAATTGGTTGATGTCTATGTTTCATCTTTGGGGCTGTTGTTCGCGCAACCGGAGAAAGAAAATATCAGCAAATATATAAAGGCTATTGTTGACAAAAGCTTCTTCATGATTCTGCCCCCTGTATTTTGATTTGGAATATATTTGCTGCTATTATACAGTGGTAAGCACATTGGTATCAATATCCCCTGTCTTTTAAACTTTGTTCTATATGTGTGGTTGCTGCTGTTCAGGGCCGCATCCTTCAGACTCGTCTTACGATACCAGAACGACAATTCAGACGCAGCCACAATGTGCATATGGGCATATAGCTCGGAAAATTCTTCCAGTGCCCAAATTCCCTTGGTTTCTCCCGCTAAAACGGCGTCCGGTGGGCATATAGACATGAAAACCTCTGTAATGCCCGGAAAAACAGCAAATTATCGGGCACCACAAGACTTTCCATGCGTATATGCCCATTTTCCCATGTTTTAAACAATTGTTTCGAAGCAAAACAGGGCATTTTCGAGGATTTCTTTGCTATGTGCCCACACAACAACTATAGACGCGACCTCATCGACGCAAAATGATATTGAAAGCAAAAACGCCGGTTTCGCCAAATTCCTTGTGTCTTCGTCACCTCTGAACAGCAACTGTAGGTTTTGTCGGTACTTACATGAATGCCATTATGTCAGTGAATGATGGTAAGGTAAATGGGGTGTTTGGGGGTTTCGTTATGGAATAATGACAGGACGTGAGTTTTCCGCCCTTCACAGCCAGACCGGCAGGCACTGCGCTTTCCGGGTGACTGTTGAAAAATGAGCGAAAAATTCAATCGGGCGGCTTAACGTTCCGGTTTCCAAATATGAGCTGTTTGAGCGAAGCGAGTTGCTCATATTTGGAAACGATCAGGGAACGTAAAAGCCGCCCGATTAGAATTTTGCTCATTTTTCAAAGGAACATGGAAAGCGCAGTGGCCGCCGGTCATCCCGTGGAGGGCGGAACCTCACTCCTCCTCGTCCTCATCCACCGGCAGCGAGAAGATGAACTCACTTCCCACGCCCTCGGTGCTGATGACATTGATGTTCTCATTGTGTGCCTGAATGATTTCCTTGGTGATGGAAAGTCCCAGGCCGGTGCCCTTTTTGTCCTTGCCGCGGGACAGGTCGGTTTTATAAAAGCGGTCGAAGATCAGCTTCAAGCTTTCCTTCGGAATGCCGATGCCGCTGTCCTTGACGGAGACGAAAGCTTTGCCGTGTTTTTCCGAGGTTTCCAGTTTAATTGCGGAGTCGGAATGAGAAAATTTGATCGCGTTATCGAGCAGGTTGTAGATGACCTGCTCGATTTTGCTTTTATCGGCGATAACGGGCAGGCTTTCTCCGGTGAGTACCAGCTCGATGCGGATACGTTTTTCACGGCAGGTACCTTCAAAGGTGGCGGCGGTGGTGCGGAGTACCTGGTTAATGTCGAAGCTGGATTTTTCCAGAACGACGCCTTTGATATTCATGTTGTTCAGGGTAAGAAGGCTGTTGGTCAGCTTAATCAATCGATCGGTTTCGTTTAAAACGATGCCGATGTATTTGTCGTACAGTTCATGCGGAATAGTGCCGTCTTTCATGGCCTCCAGATAACCCTTGATGGAGGTCAGGGGAGAGCGGAAGTCGTGGGAAACATTTGCAATGAATTTCTTCTGATTGTCTTCGCTGCGGGCCACTTCGCCTGCCATGTAGGAGATGGATGCGGCGAGGTAGCCGATTTCGTCTTCGCTGTCTACGGAAAGCTCATAATGCATGTTTCCGGCGGCATATTGCTCTGTCGCCTGGATGATTTTTCGCAGGGGCAGATAGACCATTTCCGTAAAAAAGATCAGAATGATCAGGGAGAGCAGAAAGAAGATCACCAGCATGATGTAGGAGATATTCAAAAGGCTCTCGCTGGATGCATGAATGGAGGACATGGCGGTGTGGATGACCACATAACCCTTTACCTTGAAATTGGATGTAATCGGTGCGAACACACTGAGCATTTCTTCCGTAAAACAGCCGAAAAAGTTGCCGGTTGTATAAAAGGAACCTGCAGTGATGGTGGAATCAAAATTTTCCACCATGGTTTCATGTTCCACATCCAGCGGCGCTGCGGTGGTCATGATGATACGGCCGGAAGGATTGATAATCCAGATTTCCGAAGTCAGATAGGTGCTCAGCGCATCCAGCTGGGATTTTACCACTTCCAGAGATATTTCGTTGTTGTAAAGGTCCGTAGCGTAGGTATTGGCGATCAGGGTGGCCTCTTTGTAAAGAGAGTCCGCCTTTTCACGCTTGTAATGCTCTACGGTCATGCTGGATACAAAGGTGGCGACGATAATAAATCCGAAAATGAAAAAAATCAGGTATCCGAGTATGAATTTCAGATAAAGGGTTTTTCGCATAAATTTTTCTCCCGGTTCAATAATATTCTCCTGAATGAAAACAGCAGGCCTGACGCAGGACGTCAGGCCGCAGAATGTGCAGACAGCACAGAACTATCTCACTTCAAATTTATAGCCGATTCCCCAGATCGTAGCGATTTTCCAGTTGGCGTAGTCCTTGATTTTTTCCCGGAGACGTTTGATATGTACGTCCACGGTACGGGTATCGCCGATGTATTCGTAGCCCCAGATCTGATCCAGAAGCTGTTCTCTTGAAAAAACATGGTTCGGAGAAGCGGCCAGAAAATAGAGAAGCTCCAGCTCTTTGGGAGGCATATCCACAGTATTGCCCAGGTATAAAACGGAATAATTGGTTTTATTCACCACAAGGCCTTCGTATTCCACCGCCTCTACGGCAGGCTTCGCAGGAGCAGGGGCAGCGGGCTTGTAGCGGCGCAGCACAGCCTTGACCCGGGCAACCAGCTCTTTGGAATCAAAAGGTTTTTCAATGTAGTCATCGGCACCAAGTTCCAGGCCCAAAACCTTGTCAAAGATTTCACCCTTTGCGGAAAGCATGATGATGGGCACGCTGTTTTTGGTGCGCACTTCACGGCAGACCTGGTAGCCATCGATGCCGGGAAGCATCAGATCCAGCAGAATCAGGTTGGGAGCAAAGGTTTCCACTGCGCGCAGGGCAGCTTCGCCATCGCCAACGATCATGGTGTCAAAGCATTCTTTCATGAGATAAAGGGAAATCAGTTCGGCGATATTTGCATCGTCGTCCACGATCAGGATTTTCTGTTTGTTTGCCATATATACCTCCGTTATTAAGTATAGGAATAACTCGTGCTTCCAAGGGGCACGAGTTATTACGGGAACCTTCTCAATTTGCTGCGCAAATCGAGAAGTAGCGGGAATAACTCATGCTTCCAAGGGGCACGAGTTATTCCCTGAACTCTGCAATTGTTACGCCTGCGTCGCCTTCGCCGTATTCGCCGAGACGATAGGTTTTTACATATTTCACACGCTTCAGGTGCTGGTGGACAGCCTGGCGCAGGGCGCCGGTGCCTTTTCCGTGCACAATGCGGACACTCTTCAAATGTGCCAGATAGGCATCGTCCAGATATTTGTCCAGAGCGGAAAGCGCCTCATCCACGGTTTTGCCCAGAAGGTTGATTTCCGGGGAGATGGAATAGGATTTGGACATTTTGATTTTGCCGGTGTTGGTTTTCTTCAGCGTGGGTGTTGTGATGGTTTCCTCATCGATGCGAACCAGGTCTTTGACGTTGACATTGGAACGCATGATGCCGCACTGAACAAAAAGGTTGCCTTTGGCATCAGGCAGAGTGCTGACGATACCCTTTAAGCCCATGGAAATGATGCGCACGGCATCTCCTTTTTTGAGCTGTTCGGGTTTGAGTGCGGCCTTCTGAGGTGTCTTTTCTTTTTGAGAGACGGAAAGTTTGGAATTTTTCTCATCGATCTTGCCGCGCAGCTTTTCTCTTGTTTTTTCAAGATCCTTCATGGAGGCGTTGGGGCCGGCCTTCTGGTAAACGCGGATGGTTTCGTCAGCAACTTCCTTCGCTTCCCTTAAAATGTCACGGGCTTTTTCATTGGCCTCCCGCAGGATGCGGTCCTTGGCCTGGTCGATTTTCTCATTCTTTTCCTGAAGTTTCTTTTTGAGAGATTCCACTTCTTTTTTGTAAGCTTCGATTTCCCGCTGTTCCTTCTCAATGGTGAGTCGGCTGGCTTCCAGGTCTGCAATCACGTCTTCAAAATTCACGTCCTGCTCATCGATCTGCAGCTTTGCAGCTTCGATGATTTCATCGGAAAGCCCCAGCTTTTTGGAAATGGCAAACGCATTGCTTTTGCCGGGAATGCCTAAAAGCAGGCGGTAGGTGGGGCGCAGGGTCTCCACATCAAATTCACAGCAGGCATTTTCCACAAAAGAGGTGGAAAGTGCATAGATTTTCAGCTCACTGTAGTGCGTGGTTGCCATGGTGCGAATCCCTCTGTCATGAAGAAAGTTCAGGATTGCAATGGCCAGGGCCGCGCCCTCTGTGGGATCCGTGCCGGCGCCAAGTTCATCGAAAAGGCAGAGCGAATTTTCATCCGCATGCTCCAGGATTGAAACAATGCTGGTCATATGGGAGGAAAAGGTGCTTAAGCTTTGCTCAATGCTCTGTTCGTCTCCGATGTCCGCGAATACTTCCGTGAAAATGGAAAGCTCGGAGCGGTCCAGTGCCGGGATGTGCATACCGGACTGGCCCATCAGGCAGAACAGACCAACGGTTTTTAGAGAGACCGTTTTGCCGCCGGTGTTGGGACCGGTAATGATCAGCAGGTCGAAATTTTTGCCCAGTTCCATGTCGATGGGCACCACTTTTTTCTTATCCAGCAGGGGATGTCTGCCCTGACGGATGCGGATATAGTGATCCTCGTTGAAAACAGGTCTTGTAGCGATCAAATCCATGGCGAGAGCAGCTTTTGCAAAAATGAAATCCAGCTTTGTCATGATTCTCTGATTTTCGGCAATTTCTGCGGTGTGTTCGCCTGCCTGAGCGCTTAAGTTCGCCAGGATCACTGCAATTTCCTTCTGTTCTTCAATCTCCAGTTCGCGCAGCTGATTGTTTAAGCTGACAACGGCAGCCGGCTCTATGAAAAAGGTGGAGCCGGTGGAGGACTGGTCGTGAACCATACCGGAAACCTGATTTTTGTATTCGGATTTGACCGGAATGCAGTAACGGCCGTCACGCATGGTGATGACTGCGTCCTGCAGATAGGCCCGGGCAGAGCCGTTTACCATGCTGTTTAGCTGGGTGTGTATTTTTTCGCCGGTGAGCACCATGCTGCGGCGGATTCTTTTTAAATTGGGGCTGGCATCGTCTGCCACGTCCTCTTCGGTGATGATGCAGCGGCGGATTTCTTTGGAAAGAAGAGTCAGCGGCTCCAGACAGTTGAAGTATTCGGTCAGGGAATCGCCCTCAGAGTCTTCTTTGTCGGAACGGCCGTAGTTTTTCACTCTTGCGGTATTTTCCAGAAGGCCCGCAATGCGCAGCAGTTCCTCCATGGAAAGGGTGCTGCCGATTTCCAGAGAGCGCAGGCACATGCCAAGCGGCTTATTGCTTCCGAAGTTTAAGCTGCCCTTCTGAAAAAGGCGGGTCAGCGCATCGGCGGTCTGTGTCTGTGCGGTTTCAATTTCTTCCCGATCCGTCATGGGGGTCAGCTCACGGCACAGCTGCCGGCCGGGATCTGAGGAGGCTTTTGCTTCCAGCATGCGGATGATTTTGTCATATTCCAATACGCGTAAAACTTTTGCGTTCATGTTGTCAATTCTCCTTGTTATGGTGCAGTGGGCATATGGGAAAAAACGGCACAGCCTAAACGGGGGCAGCCGCGTTGTGTGCGAAGTTTTTTCATAAATAAGGATTCTATCTCATCATATCATATAAGAGGAAAAAGTGCACATTTTTTTCATAACAGTTCACCATGAGCCGGGAAAGGGGAAAATCAGCGGCAAAGCCGCCAAAAGCGCCGGGGCGTGCTTTGAAAATGGCGTGGGCTGCCGTTTGCCGGTAACACAAACGCGCAGGCGCTACTGTTACTTTTTCAACGGATATGGACTTGTGCTGACGGGAGGTTATGAGGTATACTGTTAACACTGGTTTACAGAGGACGGCTGCCGTCCATGTTATGAAAAGGAGTTTTATTTTATATGGAAGAAAACAAGCAGAATCAGGATATAGATTTTATGAAAGAAAAAGTGAAGGAACGGCCGCTCAGCAGAAAGAAGCTGATTCGCAGGACCATCATCACGGCCAGCATGGCTGTGATTTTCGGCCTGATTGCCTGCATAACCTTTCTGGTCCTGGAGCCTGTCTTTGCCAATCTGCTTTATCCGGAGGAGGAGCCTCAGCAGGTGGAGCTTAAGGAGGAAGACATTGATGAGGAAATGCTTCCGGCGGATATGATTCTGGAGGAAGAAACGGAAGAAGAGACTCCGACAACGGTCACGCAGACTGTTGTGGAGAAGGTGGAACTGGAGCTGAGCGATTATCAGCGTCTGTACCGGATCATGTATGCTCTGGTGCAGGATATTTCCAAATCCATGGTTACGGTGACCGGTGTTGTTACAGATATGGACTGGTTTGATAACACTTATGAAAATGAGGGTCAGGCAGCAGGACTGATCGTTGCACAAAACGGAAAGGAACTGCTGATTCTTACCAATTGGAAGGTGGTGGACGGCGCGGACAGCGTGGAGGTGACTTTTTCCGATCAGGCAGTTCACACCGCCCAGATGAAGGGACACGATGAAGACACCGGGCTGGCGATCGTCAGCGTACTTTTGAACGAACTGTCCGAATCGACAAAAAAGGCGGCCAAAACGGCAACGCTTGGAAGCTCCAACAGCAGTGTGCTGGCTTCCCCGGTGATTGCCATGGGCAGACCGCTGGGAACATCGACCTCTGTGGTTTACGGCATGGTGACATCTGCGGATACTTATGAAAATCTTGCGGATCACAATGTAAAGGTTCTGACCACCGATATGACAGGGTCCACCAACGGTACCGGCATTCTGATCAATTTGTCGGGTCAGGTAGTGGGCATTCTTAAGCCTGACTCCAAATCCGGCAAGGACAGCACAAAGCTTTTGAGCGCCTATGGAATCACAGATCTGCGCAGGCTGATCGAGAAGCTGTCCAATGGACAGGAAATCGCGCATATGGGAATTCGGGGAACTGATGTGCCTGCGGATGTCACCGAATCCAAAGGGGTACCCAGGGGAGCTTACGTGACCGGAATTGAGATGGATTCCCCCGCTATGGAGGCTGGTATCCAGAGCGGTGATGTGCTTGTGCGCATCGGAACCACAGAGATTTCCTCTTTTGGGGAGTATCAGGATGTGATGATGAATCTGGCGCCGGATACTGCGATTACAGTGACTGTGATGCGCCAGGGTGTGGGAGAGTATCGGGAAATGACGATGGACGTCATTTTGAGCAGATAAAAAGGATGGCTGTTGGATATCGGACAGTTATCGGAAATTTTGAAACAGGAGGAAACAGAGATGAAATTTATAAAGGAAATGAAAGAAGGAGACCGCATTTTTGATATTTATCTGTGCAAGCACAAACAGTCTGCGGTAACCAAAAACGGCAAGCCTTATGACAATGTGATTTTACAGGATAAAACGGGGACGGTGGACGCCAAAATCTGGGATCCCAACAGTGCGGGCATCGATGACTTTGACAGTCTGGATTACATAGAGGTTTACGGGGATGTGACCAGCTTTCAGGGCGCACTGCAGCTCAATGTAAAGCGTGTCAGACTGTGCCGCGAGGGAGAATATGAGCCCGCCAATTACCTTCCTGTGAGCAAAAAGGACAATAATCAGATGTATCAGGAACTGCTGGGCTATATTTCCAGCATTGAAAATGCTTACTTAAAGAAGCTTCTGCAGGCGTTTTTCGTGGAAGATCAGGCATTTATCAAGGCTTTTCGCCAGTCCTCCGCGGCAAAGACAGTGCATCACGGTTTTGTGGGCGGTTTGCTTGAGCATACTTTGAGTGTAGTGAAGTTTTGCGATTTTTACTGCAGCGCTTATCCCATGTTAAAAAGAGATTTGCTGCTGACTGCCGCAATGTGCCATGATATCGGAAAAACAAAGGAAATTTCGCTTTTCCCTCAGAACGATTACACCGATGACGGTCAGCTTCTGGGCCATATCGTGATGGGTGCAGAGATGGTCGGTGACAAGGCCCGTGCAATTCCGGGATTTCCAAAGGTACTGGAGTCTCAGCTCAAACATTGTATTCTGGCGCATCACGGAGAATATGAATATGGTTCGCCCAAAAAGCCTGCCATCATGGAAGCACTGGCCTTAAATCTGGCGGATAATGCAGATGCAAAACTGGAAACCTTTACGGAGATTCTGGAGCAGAGCACGGATAACGGATGGCTGGGATTCAACCGTCTGTTTGAATCCAATCTGCGCATGACCCGTATGGAGTAGGAATGATGAATATTCAGAAAAATCAGATTTTTACAGTAAAAATTACAGATATGGGAGCAGACGGCGAGGGCATCGGACATCTGGAAGAACAGCCCGGCAGCGAGACAGCGGGCTATACGCTTTTTGTCAAAGATGCGCTCATCGGCGATCTGGTCAGGGCAAAAATCGTGAAAGTCAAAAAAGGATATGCGTTTGCCCGTCTGGAGGAAATTATTGAGCCTTCACCGGACCGTATTAAGCCGCCCTGCGCGCATCACCGTCAGTGCGGCGGCTGCCAGATTCAGGCGCTTTCCTATGAAAAACAGCTGGAATTTAAAAATCGCAAGGTGAAAAATAACCTGATCCGCATTGGCGGATTTGACGCGGAATTTGTGGATGAGCTGATGGAAGCGCCCATCGGAATGGAGTATCCTTTCCGCTATCGCAACAAAGCTCAGTTCCCGGTGGGCACGGACAAAAATGGCCGCCTGATCACCGGATTTTATGCGGGACGAACCCATACGATAATCGAGGAGGAGGACTGCCTGCTGGGCGTGGAAGAAAATAAGCAGATTCTGCGCATTATTCTGGATTTCTGCCGGGAAAGACAGATTCCTGCCTATGATGAAGAAACCGGAAAAGGCCTGCTCCGCCACATTCTGATTCGTAAGGGCTTTTCCACAGGACAGATCATGGTCTGCCTGATTTTAAACGGTGCAAATCTGCCGGGAGAAAAGCAGCTGGCAGATCGACTGTTTACACAGGTGAAAGGCATGACCAGCTTTTCTGTCAATTCCAACACCGAACAGACCAATGTGATCATGGGCAAAAAGACCCGTACCGTGCAGGGCAGCGATACGATCGAGGATACCATCGGCGGACTGCGTTTTAAGATTTCCCCGCAGTCTTTTTATCAGGTGAACCCCGTGCAGACCGAGCGGATTTACGGCAAGGCTTTGGAATATGCTCAGTTAGACGGTAAGGAAACCGTCTGGGACCTTTATTGCGGCATCGGAACGATTTCTCTGTTTTTGGCGCAGAAAGCGAAGGAAGTCTACGGCGTGGAGATTGTGCCTCAGGCCATCCAGGATGCTAAATTAAACGCTGAGAGAAACGGCCTGACAAATACCCACTTTTATGTGGGCAAAGCGGAAGAAGTTCTGCCTGAAAAATATGAAAAAGAGGGCATCTTTGCCGATGTCATCGTGGTGGATCCGCCCCGGAAGGGCTGCGATGAGGCATGTCTGTCCACAATGGTGCGCATGCGGCCCGAACGCATTGTATATGTGAGCTGCGACTCCGCAACGCTGGCGAGGGATTTAAAGTATTTGACAGAGAACGGATATGAGCTGAAGCGGGGCGTTGTGGTGGATAATTTCAGTCACAGTACGCATACAGAGACGGTAGTTCTTTTGTCCAGAAAAACTCCAGATGATACGATTGGGGTCGACTTAGACTTGGATGAATTGGATATTACCTCTGCCGAGTCAAAAGCAACCTATCAGGAAATCAAAGATTATGTGCTGAAAGAATTTGGCTTAAAGGTTTCAACTATATATATTTCCCAAATTAAACGCAAATGTGGTATTGATGTAGGAGAGCATTATAATATCTCTCAGAAAGAAAATCAGAAAGTACCACAGTGCCCGAAAGAAAAGGAAGATGCTATCCGTGCTGCTCTTGAACATTTTTCGATGATCTAAAAATCATTACTGATTTCAAGGAGGAATAGCATATGAAATCACTATTCGAAGAAATGGGCGGTACATATACGCTCGGAGCAGATGGGATGTATTATCCTGATCTCACACTTTCCGAAGAAGAACCACATTACGGCAAATACGGCAAGATGCGCCTGCATCATTTGAAAGAACACTGTAAGGTGCTATACAACACACTTTTGCTGGATGGAAAGCTGGTGGAGCATCTGAATGAAGTAGATGATACCGCCAACCAGAGAATGGAACTGCTTACCATGCAAATGCAGGAGCGCCAGGGCATAAACGAAGCGTTAAAGGCTCGTGATCAGATGGCGTGGGTCGGTGCCATGAATAATATCCGAAATGCGGCAGAAGAGATTGTGTTGAATGAATTGATTTATTGCTAAAAATAAAACCACAGCTATTAGCTCTGATCAGAGCAATGGCTGTGGTTTTCTCGATTATACTTGTGAACTTCTATTTGACAATCCGTTGGTATAACGAACCATCATAACAACTACAAAAACTGCAACAATTAGTTCAGTAATTGGCATAGCAAACCAGATAGATGCTGCGGGAGCAACAGCTGGTAAGAGCATAATAAGAATGCCGCTAATGATTGCCCCTCTGGCAACAGAAACAACAAACGATGTGGTTGGCTTCATAATTGCCTGAAAATAATAAGTAGAGAAAATGTTCAGCGGCAACAACAAGAATGAAATACCGTAACTGCGAATGATTGCAGGAGCCATTTTCAGAATGGTTTCCGTAGGTGTCATAAAAATACGGATAAACATATTTGGCGCTGCAAGAGCTGCCCCTGTCCAAATCAAGCCAAAAGCAACTGCTGTACCAATGGCATATTTCAGAACCTCTTTGATGCGATAACCTTGATTGGCACCGAAGTTGACCGAGATGATCGGCTGCGAAGCCTGACCAATACTGTATGCACAACACCGTACGAAGGTCGAAATATTGATGATGATTCCGTAGATTGACAGTGCATCCGTTCCCAGATATTTAAGAATCTGTCGGTTAAACAGCATTGTAAGAATACCCATTGCAACATCAATAAAAAATGTAGAGAAACCAGTTACAGTAATCGACTTTAACTTATTCAGCAGGCGGCTGGGCTTCACAAAACGCAATGTATTCTTCTTACTGAAAAAATGGCTGCACATAATAATAAGTGAAGCAACACTTCCCATTGCCGTGGCAAGTCCGGCACCAAAGATCCCCCAGTCCATCATAAACACAAAGAAATAGTCACCAAACACATTGAATACACCGCCGAAAATGACCGCCTTTGTTGCAAGTCCCGGATTGCCATCGTTACGCAAAAAAGCTGATATCAGCTGAGTAAACAAGAAACTTGGAACGGCAAATTTTACCGGCAGCACATATTGCTGCGCCAGGGGAAGTAATGTTTCCTCCGCACCAAACAGCAACAGCAATTCTCTATCAAAGAAAATAACTGCAATCCATGTAATTACTGATAATATCACCGTTCCAATAACTGCAACCGTAAAATACTCGTTGGAGCGCTCTCTGTTACCTTCAGATTCACCTCGAATTGTGCTGAATAAGACTGATCCACCAATACCCATCAGCAGTCCCAAACTATAAATAATGTTCCAAACGGGACTGACAACAGCCAGTGCCGCCGTACCGTCAGGCCCCTGATATTGCCCAACCATGGCCATATCTACAACACCATAGATAGAAGAAATCAGGGAACTTCCAAATGCTGCACCCAAATACTTAAAGTACATAGGTTTAATTTTACCTGTGAGAAAATCCATTTGTTTGTCCTCCTTAACATAAAATTAACGCCCGGTTTTCTCACATAAAACCGAGCGCACTCGTCATCTTTCTCGATCTCACGACTGCGGTCGCAGATCCTCCGATAGTTTATTGAATTACCGGAAAACGCAAAAAAGCTGGATAAGTCACAGGCATTTCAACCTGTTGCCTTATCCAGCTCATCATTTCAGTGAATGATTTGCCCTCCGAGCAAGCAGAATATATTTTACTAAGATTATAATCAATTGTCAACCCTCAGCCTCTATTTGTTATTCAACCAGACAATCAATTTTTTGAATGTATCTGTGCTGTATCTATTGACTTTTATCCGAACTCGGATTATAATAATTCTCCGAATTCGGATAAAAGTGAGGTGCTGTATGAAACAACCAACGGTCTTTGTGCTTTATAATTTCAATCAGGCACATAAAAAAATGAATGTAATTTACCATGACTATGCGAAATCCATTGGGCTGTCGGATGCAGCTTTCTGGCTTTTATATTCGGTATATGAGCATGGTAAACCATGTACACAAAAAGATCTGTGCCATTCCTGGTTCTATGCACCGCAGACTATTAACTCTGCTATTAAAGCTATGGAAGAACAGGGGTATATTACATTGGAACGCGTTCCTGCCAATAAGAAAAACAAACAAATTCTGTTTACTGAAAAAGGGAAAACTCTTGTAGATGAAAAAATAGCTCCATTGGTTCAGGCTGAAGAAAGATCATTTGAACGGCTTGATGAGCAGGAACGTGAACTTCTTCTGGAAATCACACAAAAACATATTGGAATTTTGGAAGAAGAAATTAACAGAATAGAACAGATGTCATCGGAGGACTGATCATCGCAATGATTGATAGTCGAGAAGAAGATGTCGGGTGCGCCCGGTTATTGTAACAGATAACCGGGCGTTTTTTGCGTTTTGAAGGAGGTGCAACAATGTGAATGAAAGCATTGACGAATTACGAATGATGATTAACAGACAAATTAAAGAAAACAATTTAATCTATTGCAATATTGCAGCTATCTTCTGATGAACGCAGTTTGTTTCTGGAGATATTAAAAAAATATAACGAAGACTTGTGTATGAGAACTGCAAGCCTGCGGGAAGGGGTCTTTTAAAATGGATACAAATACAAATCGCCTATATGCTGAAACACCGCCAGTGAAATTGTTTTTTACTGCAGCTATCCCCGGGGTAATAGGCATGTTTGCAATGTCAATTTATAACATTATAGAGGGTATCTTTGTTGGTCAGTTTATTGGTGGTGATGCTTTTGCAGCCATGAACCTTGCAATGCCCCTGGTATTTATTACCTTTGCATTGTCAGATATGATCGGCGTGGGTTCCTCGGTCCCTATTTCCATTGCTCACGGCAAGGGTGATCACAAGAGAGCAAACAATATATTTTCGTGTTCTGTATTTTTAATCGTTTTTGCAGCTATCATAACAGGAATGCTTATGTTTATATTTGCTCCAACATTGATCCGGCTAATGGGTGCCGAAGATGAAGTGGCAAAACTTGCTGTTACCTATTTACGAATCAATGCCTTTATGAATCCGTTGACAGCACTTGTTTTTGCGATGGATAACTACATGAAAATCTGCGGATTCATTCGTCGCAGTATGTCTCTGAATATTTTTATGTCGTGCCTACAGATTGGGTTACTTATCTTATTTGTTGTTGTTCTGGATTTGGGGCTTGTAGGATCGGCATTTGCTATCAATTTGGGAATGGCAACCTGTAGCATCATCGCATTGATTCCTTTTATACAAGGAAAAGCGCTGCTGAAATTCCAGAAACCGAAGTATGAATTGCATATACTGAAAGAAACTATCGCCTGCGGTTCTCCTACATTCTTGAATAACATTGCAGGACGTTTATTTTCTCTGGTTATGAATGTACTGCTGATTCGTATGGGCGGTACTACTGCTGTTGCTGCATTCTCCGTTTTGATGTATTGCAGTGATCTGGTGCAGCCATTTTTGTACGGTCTTTGTGATTCCATGCAGCCTTCGATTGGATTTAACTGGGGTGCTCAAAACTATAATCGTGTAAAAAGCCTTGTGAAGTGCGTATTTACATCTACAGCAGTTGTTTCTGCTGTTGCAGTTATTCTGATGTTCACGTTCCCAAGACAGATTGCATCCATATTTGTTGACAGCAGCGATGCAGCATTATTGGAATTGTCCACCCATGCACTGAGACTTTTCAGTATAGAATTTCTTTTCTGGTGGTTTGAATATGCTTCTCAGAGCTTTTTCAATGCCATTGAACAACCGAAAAAAGCGACTATCCTTACTTTGGCCACTGCAATTGTTTTCCCTTTGATCATGGTTGTTCTTTTATGGCCGTTGGGATTGGATGGCTTGTGGCTGAATCAGGCAGCAACCTATGTTCCGGTAGGCATTATAGCATTTGTTATGCTTCGCAAAACACAAAAAAGTCTTGCGTTACATATAAAATAAACGATAAAGGAAGGTATCATTATGAGAATTATTACAATCAGCCGTGAATTCGGCAGCGGTGGTCGTGAACTTGGCAAACGTCTTGCAGATTACCTGGGAGTGCCTTGCTATGACCACGAAATTATTGACATGGTAGCAGAAAAACATGGTTTTGACAAAAACTATGTTTCGCACATTTCAGAAAAAGATATCCGTGTCTTCTATCCGTCGACAATTGGACATCGATTCATTACCCCGAATCATACTGCTCAGCAGTCTGTAAAGGTCACATTAGCACAGCATGAAATGATTAAGCAACTGGCTTCACAGGGAGATTGCGTCATTGTTGGACGTTGTGCCGATGTTGTGTGCCGTGATATGAAACCGCTGAACATCTTTGTTTATGCGGACAAACTTTCCAAATTGGTACGCTGTCAGACAAGAGCCGGTGAAAATGAGCATTTTTCTGAAAAAGAAATGTTGAAAAAGATGAAACAGATTGACAAAGAGAGAGCTGCTTACAGAGAACTATTTACTGAGGAAGATTGGGGTCGAAAAGAATCTTATCATCTTTGTGTCAATACTTCCGGAAAAGAAATCAAAGCACTGGTTCCTGCTATCGGAGAATATGCAAAACGCTGGTTCGAGCAGGAATAAGAGGTGAATAGAGATGGAATCATCAAGAAATAAAATAATTTTTCAAAATGTAGCACCGGCAATTCTTGCCAATGCGTGCGTATTCCTGTTCTCTGTCGTTGACGGTATTTTCGTTGGGCAGGGAGCAGGTATGCAGGCACTGGGAGCTGTCAATCTTGCGCTTCCGTTTGTTCTGATCGCACAGGCACTGAACGCAATGGCAAGCATCGGTGGTGTTACAATTACGGCAATTCGTTTTGGAAGTGGAGACAAAGAAGGGGCACAAAATGCGTTCATGCACGCAGTAACGATCAACTTTCTTGTGGGCTGTCTGGTTTTGTTGATTGGCTGCTTCTTTACCGCACCGGTATGCCGATTACTTGGTGCAACAGGCAATTATTTTGAACTTGCAAAAGACTATGTATTCTGGTGGGCCTTGTTTGCTGTTGCAAACTCGGTATCACTGAATTTACAGTCCTTTTGCCGAAACGACGGGAATCCAAGTCTTGTAGCAGTCACAAATGTGGTAATTACCGTATTGAATATTTTCCTGGACTGGCTCTTTGTATTCCCTATGCAGAAAGGTGTTGCAGGTGCAGCCATTGCAACCGGTATTTCTCAGGTTGTCGGATTGCTTGTTATTCTGACTCACTTTGTATTCAAAAAGGGAGAACTGAGAATTAAGAAATACAGACCGCAGGGAAAACTTTACTGCAAAATCGTATTGCGTGGTCTGCCGGAAGCAATCGCACAGTTTTCGACCCCTGTGACCACATTCTGCATGAACCAGACCCTGATGGCAAACTACGGAGAAATCGGTATCAATGCGTTCTCTGTTATTTCCTACCTGTCCAGCTTTACTATGTCAGTGTTCTTTGGAGCATCGGAAGGTATGCAGCCGTTGTTCGGACAGGCATATGGTGCAAAAAAAGGCGACGATCTCAAATATTATTATCGTGCAGGTCAGATTATCAGTATCGTGGGAAGTACTATCTGTGTGGCAATCTATATCATTTTCCCGCACGCACTTTGCGGATTATTCGGCGCGGATGCCGAAACTATTGATTTTACCTCCATTCATATGTGGGAATACTGCTGGGGTTTTATCATTGGAAGTATCAATACTATGATCTCTGCATATTTTTATTCTACAAAGCGCTCAGGTCAGGCAATTGCACTGAATATTGTCAGAAGCCTTGTGATGAACAGTCTTGTCATCACCTTTGTTCCAATGATTTTCGGCAAGGCAGTTGTATGGCACACTTTTGGTATTTACGAGATTCTTGTATTGATCGTGGCTTTGTCTTTGAAGAAAGTTTCTGAAAGAAATGGTATTACATATAGTGCGGATTAAAACAGAATTCATATCATCTGAGAACATATCATCGCAATGATTGTGTTGAGAAGATGTCGGGTGCGCCCGGTTACTTAAATGGTAACCGGGTCTTTTCTTTTTTCTGGAGATAATATAATGTATGGATATTTATTATAAAGTGCTTTATTTACTGGAACTCTATTTCAAAGAGTCAAACTGGAAACGATACTTTCTACATGGAGGTTGCTACTGGCTTACAAATTATCTGCATTATCATATTTCCGATTCTGTGATTATGATAAACCGTCAAACGGAACATTGTGCTTTATATTTTGAACAAGCACTTTATGACGTAACTGGAAGAATAGACAAGAATAGCTTTCATATTGCCAGCGAAAGGGAAATTTCTTTTATGAAGAAGAACTATGTTCCCAAATTTGATACTAATAAGTTGGAGCAATATCTAAAAGAAAAACTTAAAGCCTAAAAGTCACGACTGCTGCTCCATTTTCAGAAGCAACAGTCGTGACTTTTAACGCTCGTATTCTTTTTTCTTAGGTTTCCTCGCTTGCTGGTCGTGATCCGGTTCTCGTTTCAGCCGTTCACTGATGGATTTCGGCTTCTCATAAATCGGCTCCTCCTGCAATTCTTTATCAATCATTGCATCCGCTTCCCTGAAAGTTTCATACTCATATCGCTGCTGGTAGATTTCCTGCAAGCGTTTCAGAAGATTTCTTCTTCCCTCCGGGTGAATGGCAGCACGTTCAGCATGGACAGCTTCCATATTCTTCGGTGCGATACCAGATTTGATTTCCAGATATTTCTCCTTATCTTGCTTTTTCTGAGCAGACAATGCAATATGCTGTGCTTACAGACGTTCCTGCATGGTATCCAGTTCTTTCAGCTTACTGTCAAATCCTTTGACCTCCCTTGCCTGACATCCCATGCGGCTTAGTAGCTGTGCCTTTTGAGATTTCAGTTCTTCAATATCTTCTGTTAGAGTGGTAATCTGTTCTTCCAGTTTTCCGGCACGGATGAAATGAATACTGCAATTTTTCTTTTGCTCCATCAGATCCTTACGTTCGGCTGTTTTCTCCTTGATGGAAGTCTGCACTTCACGATATTCTTTCAAGATACTGGAAATAATATCTGTTCTGGAATAAATTTTATATTCTTCAATTAGAAAATCATACACTGCTTTATTAAATTCATGTGGGTATTTATTTGCAATAAAATGATTACCATCAAGAATTATCAATTTTGAATTTCTGATGCCAGAATAAATAGCTTCCGTATGCTTTTGCTTGATCATATCTTTTGTACCGGCTATCACCAAGGTTTTACATTGAATCTTTACCAAATCCTCTTCATGAAGGTTGGGATCATTTACCATAAGACCAAGCAGCTCAGCACTAGCCTTTGCTTCGGCACTTTTCCTTGCAAATAATGATGCAATTTTATAACCGATAATGATGGGGATTTGTATGTTTGCTTTCACACCTGCGGAATACAAATTTGCTCCATTCAGAATAAGTCTTTGAACCATATTTGGATATCTCATTGCAAAAACCATTGCAATGTTTCCGCCATCACTAAAACCGAGGATATTAGCTTTTTTAATATTATGTATACACATAAAACGGTAAAGATCTTCGGCAAATTGAGATATTGTAAAAGGGGCTGTTCCTCTTGGCGAGTTGCCATGTCCTCTGGTGTCTATTGCAACAACTTTATAGTATTTAGAAAAATAATCAATTTGAGCTTTGAAATATGTGTGATCCTCACCATTTCCATGAAGGAGAATAAGGGGAAATCCATCCCCCTTTTCCTGATAATAAAGTTCTATGTCCATCTGTCCGGTTTCTCTCCCTTATTCTTTTAGTTCTACTCTGATGTTCGCCCAAGCCTGCGTTAATCGTTGTTTGAATACCTTTGCCTTGGTGCTGTCATTCCTGCAATTGCTGGCGGGATGCAGAGAAACACCCAACATAGGTGGCAGCAAGAATAAGATGGAAAGCAACAGCATCATCATAAGCTACATTTACGTCTGCTATTTGGTGTGCATTTTACGATACTCTGACGGAACCATGCCCTTGGCTTCACGGAATACCTTTGTAAAATAACTGATGTCCTGGAACCCGCACCGGGCGGCAATATCGGAAATCTTTTCCTGTGTTGATGTCAAAAGCTGACATACTTGCTGTATTCGGTACTGTCGCACATATTGGATCGGTGTAGTACCAATGGTACTGCGGAAACAACGCAGACATTCACTCTCGCAGACAGAAGCACTTCTGGCGATGTTGGCAGTATTCAGTTCGTGCCCGTAGTGTTCATGGATGAATTGGAGCATCAGTTTGATCCGTTCTCCGTCCCGAATAGCCTTTTCGCTTGGGTGGAGTTTGGTGGCCGGAAGGTTACTTTGCAGAAGAACGATTAATTCAGATAATGCATATCGTACCTTGAATTCAAAGCCAATAGGTTCCTGAACACACGCACTCCACCCAGCCTCGATTGATTTCAATACCTCTGCCTGCCAATGTGTAGACGGCCTGAGATGGATGCTTTCCAGACAATGATTCTCGGTGAGTGGAAGTACATATTTCAGATAAAATACACTGTCGATACTTCCTCCTACCAGTCTGGGGTGAAACACAACGGAATGAAGCCTACAAGCGGAAGTATCGATATTCCAGCAGCCGTGCAGAATACCGG
Source organism: Lachnospiraceae bacterium (assembly GCA_017482485.1). GTDB lineage: Bacteria > Bacillota > Clostridia > Lachnospirales > Lachnospiraceae > Gallintestinimicrobium. The sequence continues at coordinate 48,797 of JAFUMV010000028.1, read as the reverse complement.
AATTGATGAAAAACCCTTCCCCTGCATAAACAGTATATTTCTGATTGCCTGCGGCAACAACGGCACAGCCTTCTGTGATGACTGCAGCCTCCAACTCCGCATGCCAGTGCCAGGGAACTTCATTTTCACGCAGGTCATCATGATAGCAAGCAACAGGGAATGCTACGGTTCCGTGCTCCAGCAATTCACGTCCACGACTATCTACTGTGGTATCGCATGACGAAAGTGACATCGGTATTCCTCCTGACGGTTTTACCATATAAATGTGGTGGTTTCTCCATATCGATAGCTGTTGTTTGATGGTATAATCATAGCAAACAGATGGGAGGAAATCAATATGGTACATTTGCTTTTGGTATTCATATGCATCTCTTTTATCAGCCTTGGCCTGCCGTATGCTCTGTTGGGTTCAGCTTGGCCTACGATGTATGGTGAATTTGGAGTTCCTGTTTCTTATGCAGGCGTGATCTCCATGATCATCGCCCTGGGAACCATCATATCCAGCCTGATGAGTGACTGCCTGACTCATAAGCTGGGCACCGGCAGGATTACGGCCATTAGTGTGGCGGTGACAGCTATTGCACTTCTGGGATTTTTTGATCGGAAATGCGAGGTGTAATATGATGGATCTGCATATGCACAGCCTGTATAGTGAGGACGGCGAATTTACTCCGGCACAGCTGGTGGAGCAATGTGGGGCACAGGGAATCACAGTCATGTCGATCACCGATCACAACAGCATTCGGGCAAATTCGGAAGCGGAGCTGCTGGCAAAGGAACATGGAATCTGTTACATTCCTGGAATTGAGATCGACTGCACTTTGGAGGGCGTAGGCTTCCATGTGCTGGGATATTGCATTGATTATCACGGCGAGGACTTTGCACGGATCGAGGAAAATGTGGTAACGCAGATGGTAAATACTTCTGCGGAGCTGATGCGAAAGACACAGGCTATGGGATTCGATATTACCGCAGAGGATGTATTTGCGGTATCCCGGACGGCGTATCGCCCGGAAATCTGGACTGGAGATATCTTTGCGGAGGTGCTTTTGGGGAAGCCAGAATTTGCGGAACATCCACTTCTTGCCCCCTACCGCCCCGGTGGCAGCAGAAGCGACAATCCCTTTGTGAACTTCTATTGGGACTATTATTCTCAGGGGAAGCCGTGCCATGTAAAGATCGAATACCCTCCTATGAGGGAAGTTATCGACATCATTCATAGAAATCACGGCATTGCTGTTTTGGCCCATCCGGGAGTCAATCTGAAGGGTAGAGAGCATCTTCTGGAACCCCTGCTGGAATTACCATTCGATGGAATTGAAGCATTCAGCAGCTATCACACGACTGAGCAGGCGGCATACTATCATGAGGTCTCCAAGACAAAGAAAATTCTGACTACCTGCGGAAGCGATTATCATGGAAAGACAAAACCAGCTGTCCATTTGGGGGGCTATGCGACTATGAAGGGAGTACGGTTATCAGAAACTGAGACTTCTATATTAAGGAGAAAACATCTCTTGCCGCCGCATTGATTTGGTATATGAACAGAAAGCCAGTATCTGTAAAATGATAAAATCCGAGTGGGTACTATGTCTTGTATGCAATGGCAATCCTTTAAAACATCAAAAAATTCATAAAATCCTATTGACTCTTACGTAACGTAATAGATTAGTATGACATTACACGGGAGGGATAGATTATGCGAACAGTAAAAGAAGTCAGTAAAATCACAGGTGTCAGCGTGCGCACACTACATCACTATGATGCAATCGGGCTTTTGAAACCTACGAAAGTGACCGAAGCAGGCTATCGAATGTATGACGATACAGCACTTAGCCGTTTGCAGAATATTTTATTGTTTCGTGAATTACAGTTTCCCTTAAAAGAAATCAAAGCAATTCTTGACAGCCCTGATTTTGACCCATCAGAAGCAATTGCTCAGCAAATTGAGTTGTTAGAATTGCAATATAAACACATAGGGAAACTCATTACCTTTGCCCGTGAAATTCAAAACAAAGGAGTAACAACAATGAATTTTGATGTTTTCGACAAGAGCGAAATTGAAAAGTATGAGGCGGAAGTCAAAGCAAAATGGGGCAATACTAAAGCGTATCAAGAGTACAAACAAAAGGATATTACCCGAAATGAAGGTAGTTATGGCAAGATTGCAAAGGAACTAATGACAGTGTTTTCTGAATTAGGAGGATTAAAACATTTAACACCCAATGCCGATGAAGTACAAAAGAAAATCTCTGCGTTACAGAAATTTATAACGGATAACTACTATGTATGTACAAATGAAATCCTTAGTGGATTGGGTGAAATGTATGTATGTGATGAACGCTTCAGGAACAATATTGACAAAGCAGGTGGAGATGGAACTGCTGACTTTGTCAGACAGGCTATTGCTGTGTATTGCAGTAAATAAGCAGGTGTAATAATTGTGACCGAATGGATACGCACCTGGACCGTTGCCTTAACAGTTCAGAAAAAATAAATAGATGCCGCTCTATTGACTTTCATCCGAAATCGGATTATAATTTCTCCGAAATCGGATAAAAGAGAGGTGCTGTATGGAACAGCCAATTGTCTTTGTGCTATATAATTTCAACCAGGCACACAAAAAAATGAATGTACTTTACCACGATTATGCAAAAACAATCGGATTGTCTGATGCGGCATTCTGGCTTTTGTATTCGGTGTATGAACACGGCAAACCCTGTACGCAAAAGGATTTGTGCCAGGCCTGGTTTTATGCGCCGCAAACCATTAACTCTGCCATAAAAGCAATGGAGGAGCAGGGGTACATCACCCTGGAACTTGTCCCTCAAAGTCAAAAAAACAAACAGATTCTTTTCACTGAAAAAGGGAAGGCTTTTGTGAAAGAAAAAATTGCTCCGCTGGTTTTGGCAGAGGAACGGTCTTTTGAACGGCTTGAAAAGCAGGAACGTGAGCAGCTTCTTGCAATCACCCAAAAGCATATTGGACTTTTGGAAGAAGAAATCAACAGAATAGAACAGATGTCATCGGAGGACGGATCATCGCAATGATTGATAGTCGAGAAGAAGATGTCGGGTGCGCCCGGTTATTGTAATGGATAACCGGGCGTTTTTTATGTGCCTCAAAACCCTGAAAGGAGAAGTAAAAATGCATACAAATTCAAATCGCTTATATGCGGAAACACCGCCGCTGAAATTGTTTTTCACAGCGGCAATTCCCGGTGTAATCGGTATGTTTGCCATGTCAATTTACTGGGCGGTACTACTGCTGTTGCGGCATTTTCTGTACTGATGTATTGCAGTGATCTGGTGCAGCCGTTTTTATATGGTCTTTGCGATTCCATGCAGCCGTCAATTGGATTTAACTGGGGGGCAAAAGCCTACAATCGTGTGAAAAGTCTTGTAAAGTGTGTATTTACATCTACGGCGATTGTTTCTGCCATTGCAGTTACACTGATGTTTTCATTTCCAAGACAGATTGCATCTATCTTTGTAGACAGCAGCGATACGGCATTATTGGATGTATCTGCTCATGCCCTGCGGTTGTTCAGTGTTGAGTTCCTTTTTTGGTGGTTTGAATACGCTTCTCAAAGCTTTTTTAATGCCATAGAACAACCGAAGAAAGCAACGATTCTTACTTTAACAACGGCCATTATCTTTCCGGTAATTATGGTCGTGGTGCTCTGGCCTCTGGGGCTGGATGGTTTGTGGCTGAACCAGGCAGCAACTTATGTGCCGGTAGGAATTATCGCATTTGTTATGCTTCGCAAAACACAAAAGAGTCTTGCGTCACATATAAATTAAAGTGTAAAGGAAGGTAGCATTATGAGAATTATTACAATCAGCCGTGAATTCGGCAGCGGCGGTCGTGAGTTGGGCAAACGTCTGGCAGATTATCTGGGGGTGCCCTGTTATGACCACGAGATCATTGATCTGGTTGCCCAAAAACATGGTTTTGACAAAAACTATGTTTCTCACATTTCTGAAAAGGACATCCGTGTTTTCTATCCCTCTACGATCGGGCACAGATTCATCGCTCCAAATCAGACTGCCCAGCAGTCTGTGAAGGTTACACTGGCACAGCATGAAATCATTAAGCAGTTGGCTGGACAGGGGGATTGTGTCATCGTTGGCCGTTGTGCTGATGTGGTGTGCCGGGATATGAAGCCTCTGAATATCTTTGTCTATGCGGACAGGCTTTCCAAGCTGGCCCGCTGTCAGGCCAGAGCCGGTGAAAACGAGCATCTTTCCGAAAAAGATATGCTTCGAAAAATGAAACAGATTGATAAGGAAAGAGCAGCTTACCGGGAGCTGTTTACGGAAGGAAGCTGGGGACGAAAGGAATCCTATCACCTGTGTGTCAACACTTCCGGAAGGGAAATCAAAACCCTGGTTCCCGCCATCGGAGAATATGCAAAGCTCTGGTTTGAGCAGAAGTAAAAGAGGTCAACTATTATGTCATCAAGAAATAAAATTATTTTGCAAAATGTAGCTCCGGCAATTCTCGCCAATGCCTGTGTGTTCCTGTTTTCTGTAGTGGATGGTATTTTCGTCGGACAGGGTGCCGGCATGCAGGCTCTGGGGGCGGTCAATATTGCTCTCCCTTTTGTACTGATTGTGCAGGCCCTGAACGCGATGGCCAGCATCGGAGGTGTAACAATTACTGCAATTCGTTTTGGCAGCGGTGACAAAGAAGGGGCACAAAATGCGTTTATGCATGCAGTGACAATTAACTTCCTTGTAGGCTGTCTGGTTGTACTTATCGGCTGCGGACTGACGGCCCCCGTTTGTCAGCTGCTTGGTGCAACAGGCAATTACTTTGAACTTGCAAAGGATTATGTATTCTGGTGGGCATTGTTTGCCGTTGCGAATTCGGTATCGCTGAATTTACAGTCCTTCTGCCGAAATGATGGCGATCCCGGACTGGTAGCAATAACCAATGTTGTGGTCACGGTACTGAACATTTTCCTTGACTGGCTCTTTGTTTTTCCCCTGCAGAAGGGCGTTGCGGGCGCCGCAGTCGCAACCGGCATTTCACAGGTTGTGGGACTGCTGGTGATCCTGACACACTTTGTTTTCAAAAAGGGAGAGCTGCGGATCAAAAAATATAAACCCCAGGTCAAGCTGTACTGCAAAATTGTATTGCGTGGACTTCCTGAAGCAATTGCACAGTTTTCCACCCCCGTGACTACATTTTGCATGAACCGGACACTGATGGCAAATTATGGAGAAATCGGAATCAATGCGTTTTCCGTTATTTCCTACCTCTCCAGCTTTACCATGTCCGTGTTCTTCGGCGCATCAGAAGGCATGCAGCCCTTGTTTGGCCAGGCATATGGGGCAAAACAGGGAGAAGATCTCAAATATTACTATCGTGCGGGCCAGATCATCAGCGTTGTTGGCAGCGCAATATGTGTAGCAATTTATATCATATTCCCCCACGCTCTTTGCGGACTGTTCGGCGCAGATGCCGAAACCATCGACTTTACAGCCATCCATATGTGGGAATACTGCTGGGGCTTTATCATTGGCAGCATCAACACGATGATCTCCGCTTATTTCTATTCTACCAAGCGTTCCGGTCAGGCGATTGCCTTAAATATCGTGCGCAGCCTTGTGATGAACAGTATTGTTATCACCTTTGTCCCGATGATTTTGGGTAAGGCTGTCGTATGGCATACCTTCGGTATTTACGAGATTTTTGTATTGATTGTGGCCATGACCCTGAAGAAATTTTCAGAAAAAAACGGTATCACCTATAGTGCGGATTAGTTGCTGTTCAGCATGAAATCGGGGTAGTTTCAGCAGTTTTTCAAAGATGGAGGATTGCATGAGTAAACAAAGATGAAAATATTCTCTGTTTTTCTCTCTTGTGCTATGTATGACCTTGCTTCTTTGCGCCTGCGGCCAGGACGATAATTATTATTTCAAAGAGCAGGAAATTTTTGCCTTTGTGCAGGAGCATGAGGAAGAGCTGCGTCAGCAGATTGAAGCTGCCGGGGAAGAGGAAAAAATCGAAGAATTTGAAGGAATAGCGGACATTGCCGACAGGCGTGATATATGAATACACGCCGCCCATTACAGCGGCACACAAGCAGTAAGGCTGAAAAATATTAAAAAAAGCTATTGACAACTGTAATCAGTCAATGTATAATCTGGCACATAGAACAAAACATATAAACCTATATAAAAGATGGGTAATGGAAAGGAGCTAATCATATGAAAAAAAATGCTGTAGTAATCAACGAAAGAAATAACATGTGTTGTTGTTGTTGCTGTCAGACTGTATGTATGAATACGGTTTATTTTTCATATGCATTATGCGTCTAGCTGACTTTATGATATTGTAAGCAGCTGCCATAGGCATATGGCAGCTGCTTTTTTGCTCTACAGGAATTTTCTACGAAAATTCCTGTAGAGTAAAAAAGCGCTTCGCGCAACGATGCGTACTCGCTCGCGGTGAAATTGTCGCTTCGCGACCGCGCTCGACGCGGAGTGTGCGCTATTGCGCACACCTTTTTACTCCACAGGAAAGTCCTTGTTTTTGCTGTTTCCGGGAAACGGGTATAATTTGGGGCTGCCAAAATAAAATGATGAAGGGGTCAAATGCACATCGTTGACACCAGCATTATGGAATATAAAAATTACGGAAAGGTATTGAATATGAGTCAGATTTTAGAAAGCGCATTGGAACTAATTGGGCACACTCCGATACTTAAGCTGAACAGATATGCCAGGAAAGCCGGCGTGACAGATGCTACCATTCTTGCAAAACTTGAGTATTTAAATCCGGCAGGTTCCGTAAAGGATCGTATCGCATTGGCGATGATCGAAGATGCGGAAAAGCGGGGAACTTTAAAAGAAGGAGCGACCATTATTGAGCCTACAAGCGGTAATACCGGAATAGGACTTGCGGCAGTAGCTGCGGTAAAGGGATACAAGGTAATTCTTACCTTACCCGATACCATGAGCGTGGAAAGAAGAAATCTTCTGAAAGCGTATGGCGCCGAACTGATACTGACAGACGGTACCCAGGGAATGAAAGGAGCGATTGCCAGGGCGGAAGAATTAAAGAACGAAATTGAAGGAGCAGTGATTTTAGGACAGTTTATAAATCCTGCCAATCCTGCTGTACATAAGGCTACAACGGGTCCCGAAATCTGGGAACAGACAGACGGCAAGGTAGACATTTTCGTAGCAGGTGTCGGTACCGGCGGTACAATAACCGGCGTTGGTGAGTATTTAAAGGAAAAGAACCCCAATGTAAAAATCGTAGCGGTTGAACCGGCCGGAAGCGCCGTACTTTCTGCAGGAACACCGGGCGCTCATAAGATTCAGGGCATTGGAGCAGGATTCATCCCGGAAGTGCTGGACACAGAAATTTATGATGAAGTCATTACCATAGAAAATGGAGACGCATTTGCAGAAGGAAAGGCCTTTGCCGTAAGCGAGGGCATTCTGGTAGGAATTTCGTCCGGCGCAGCTTTGAAAGCCGCAGCAATTCTTGCAGGCAGACCGGAAAATGCAGGAAAGACAATCGTTGCATTGCTCCCTGATTCCGGAGACAGATATTTATCTACACCTTTATTTAATAATAATTAAACTGACTGGAAAACCAGAGGTTTTGTTAAGAAGATTAGCAGAACTCTGGTTTTTTTTATGAAAAAGAAAATGGAGGAAAAGAAAATGGCAAATACAACAGAATTAAGTGCAGAGGAATTACTGGCTTCTTATACAGATGAAGAGGCAGAAGGCTACGCAAAAGAGGTGGGCGTAGATCCGAGACCAAATGAGACCATCAGCGAAATTGATGAAAGAGGAGCATTTATTCGTCAGCCAAATGCGTTTATCCAGCCTTTCGGCGATAAAGAGGGAGATTTAAAGGCAGAGGCAAACCGGTACGCGATTTACTGGGCAACCGGATGTAACTGGTCTAACAGACCTGTAATTGTAAGAGATCTGCTGGGACTTCAGGATGTGATCAAAGATCAGAAAACCTCCCATTCCGGTCAGACGAACAAATATGGTCATGGATTCGGCGATCAGCCCGGGCATAAAGATGCGCTCACAGGTGCTTACTTCTTAAGTGAATTTTATAAGAGAGCAAATCCGGATTTTAAGGGAAGGGCAACAACACCGACTCTTGTAGATATTATTGAAAAGAAAGCTGTGAATAATGATTATCACAGATTGACCAACTATTTGGAAGTGCAGTTTCGGCCTTTCCAGCCCAAGGATGCTCCGGATCTGTACCCCAAGAAGTTCAGAAAAGAAATTGATGAGTTTAACGACTGGTTATTCCCGCACATTAACAACGCTCATTATCGCATGGCCTTCTGCCAGTCTCCGGAGGCATATGACGAAGCCTATGAAGATTTTAAGGAATCTCTGGATAAGCTGGAAAAACGTCTGGAAACAAATCGCTTTATTTTCGGAGATTACATTACTGACAGTGACGTGAGAGCTTATGTAACTCTGGTTCGGTGGGATGTCAGCTATTACCGGAATGTGGGTCCTATCAGACCGATTCGGGAATACAAAAATATCTGGGGATATATAAGAGAGCTTAACACAATTCCTGCATTCCATAATAACAGCAATGCAAGAACACTGGCAGAAGCGGGCCGCAGAAAATCCGGCGCGAAGCTTTTCAGATCCTATAGTGACAGAATTTTACCGAAAGTGGATTTCGAAAAACTCTGGGCTTATGACGGCGAAAGAAGAAAACTCAGCAAGACCCCGGATGAACTTTTCCTGCGCCACCCTGAAAATGAGACCTATGAAGATTATGCAGGAGAAATTTCCAAAACAATCTGGAACAGTCCTGACTGGGCAGACAGAAACCCCAAAAATGGAGTATTATCTGTGGACGCATCCATCAATCCGTTAAAAGACCTGCTGTAACCAGAATATAGATAAAAGGAGATTATTATTATGAAAAAATTATGGAAACGCGCTTTGGCGCTGGCTGTATCATCAACATTACTTTCAGCGGCACTGACAGGATGCACAACAACAGCTGCAACAGAAACGGGAAGCAGCGCTGAAAAGACAGAGCAGGCAGCGGCTGAAACAACCGCACAGACAGCAGCCGAAACTACAGAGCAGGCAGCGACCGAAACTGCCGCAGGTACTTCCAATTCAGTGCTGAATGTGGCCATCAGCTCCGATCCGTCCAGCTTTGATCCGGCAATCAGCCTTGGCGGCGATTTGATGTATATCTTTGGGGTGACAGAGGAAAGCCTGACACGTTTTGGCGATGATCAGAAAATTGTAGACGGACTTGCCGATACGATTGAGCATAATGAGGATTACACACAGTGGACGTTTCATTTGCGTGAAAGCGGCTGGAGCAATGGGGATCCTGTAACGGCAGATGACTGGGTTTATGGAATCACACGTCTCCTGGACGGTTCTACAGAAGTAGCATACCCGGATTTTAACTATGAAATTAAAAATGCAAGAGCCATTTTTACGGGAGAAGCAGATCCTTCAGAATTAGGCGTTACTGCAATTGATGAAAAGACCGTACAGTTTGATCTGGAGTATCCGGTTCCTTATTTTGAAAAGCTCCTTACTCACTGCCAGCATTTTGGAATCAATCGGAGTTTCGTGGAATCTATTGGCGGAGATGCAAACTACGGTACCAGTGCAGAAACAACCCTGTCAAACGGTCCTTATTACGTGGATTCCTGGGAGACGGATAACATCGTTGTGCTGAAGAAGAATCCCTACTATTGGAATAAGGATAACATTGCCATTGAACAGATCAACGTCTATGTAATTCCGGATGAAAGTACACAGGTAAACATGTTCTTAAATGGAGAACTGGATATTGTGGACTTCTCCGCACAGCGTCTGGCTACCATTGAGAAAGCGGGATTTGAGGTATCAAGTTACAATAACGGACGTTCCGCATATCTGCTTTACAATGTGGCAAATGAGTATTTATCCAATAAATACATTCGTCAGGCAATCTCCACTGCGATTGACAGAGAAAGCCTTGTGGCAGGCGTACTGAAAAATGGTTCTACTGTAGCAGACGGTTTTGTTCCGGTAAGCTTATCCGGTGCTGATTCCACTTTCCGTGACCTTGTAGGCAGCACCCTTACCTATACCTACAATGTTGATGAAGCGAAAAAACTGCTGCAGAAAGGTCTGGATGAACTTGGTATTTCCGCATCTGATGTTCATTTCACCATTATGGCAAAAAATACGGATGAGTTTACCGCTGTAGCAGGTGCCCTTCAGCAGATTCTGCAGGAAAACCTGGGAATTAAGGTAGAAATTGAAACTCTGGATTCCACATCACTGAGCACAAAGAGAAAGAGCTATGATTACGATGCGTACTTGGCAAGCTGGGGAGCAGACTTTGACGATGCGACCAACTTCCTCGGAAGCTATGAGCACGACGCTGATGCCAACCCGGCATTATATATCAGTGAAGAGTTCAACAAGGTTTATAAAGCAGCTGTATACACCGCAGACCAGACAGAGCGAATCAAAGGTCTGGGTGAGGCGGAAAAGATTCTGTTAGAGGACCAGGCGATCACTCCTCTGTACTACACAGCTCAGTATTACGCAGTATCTGATCGTGTCAAAGGCGTGATCAGACGTGCAGTAGTTCCGTATCTGGATACCTATTTTGCAGTCATCGAAGAATAAATTATCGTTTGCAGTACATCCGGGATAGTGAAAAACTATCCCGGTATTTAATAATGGAGCAGCGTTTATTTATGAAAAAGTATATTTTACAACGAATTATTATCGCCATTGTCACGGTGTTCGTGGTAATAACCTTAACATTTTTCCTGATGCATATGATTCCCGGCACCCCCTTTTCTACGGGAAATGACAATATAACGCCGGAAGCACTGGCTGCCTTGGAGGCAAACTACGGACTGGATAAACCCTTAGTAGAACAATATCTCATTTATCTGAAAAATATATTGCACGGCAACTTCGGAACATCCATTTCCTTTCCCAATCAAAGCGTTACTGACATTATTAAAAAAGCATTTCCGGTATCTCTTGACTTAGGACTTCGTGCTCTTGTATTTGCCGTATTCACAGGCATTCTGCTTGGCGTGGGAGCAGCGCTGAAACACAATAAGGGACTGGACCGCTTTTCTTCCGTGATCGCCATTATCGGCATTTCGGTACCAAGCTTTGTGCTCGGCACACTGATGCAGTGTTTATTCGGACTCTGGATATCTTCCTGGATTAAAGAAACATTTCATACCTCTTTCCAGCTGTTCCCGATTTCAAGATGGGAAAGCTTCCGCTATACGATTCTTCCTACATTCACGCTGGGAATGGGTTCCATAGCGACCATAACCCGCCTGATGCGTTCCTCCATGCTGGATGTGATCGGGCAGGACTATATAAAAACGGCAAAAAGCAAAGGAATCTCCAATGCAGCAGTGACCTGGAAGCATGAGGTGCGCAATGCGCTGATGCCGGTTGTCACAGTCGTGGGAAGAATGGTAGGCAGTATCTGTACGGGATCTTTCGTAATAGAAAGCTTATTTGCGATTCCGGGTCTTGGAAAATATTATGTAAACAGCGTGTCTGCAAGAGATTATACACTGACCATGGGTCTTACGATTTTTTATTCTATCTTTGTTGTTGCCAGTACACTTGTTGTAGACATCATCTATTGTGTGATTGATCCGCGTGTCAGATTATCGGGATCGAGGAGGTAGCAATGGCAGAGAAAACCTTTATAAAAGACTTTACGAAAATTCCAAAGGACGTAAAAGCAAGTCAGAAAATAAACCGGGTATCCCTGACCTATTCCCAGGGCGTTATCCGCACCCTGAAACAGAATAAAGCGGCAATGATTTCCCTTGGATTTATCCTGTTTATTGTTCTGGTTGCCATTTTCGGCCCCATTTTTTTACCGAACTACCAGAAAACGGATTTGCTGCACACGCTGGAAGCCCCCGGCAGACAGCACTGGTTTGGCACAGATGATCTGGGACGTGATGTCCTGACACGTCTGGTGCGCGGAACAAGAACATCACTGATTATCGGCTTTGTCGCAGAAACCATCAATCTGGTCATAGGAACCATATATGGCGGAATCGCCGGGTATTTAGGAGGGAAGGCAGACATACTCATGATGCGTGTCATCGATGTCATCGTATCAATTCCTCAAATGATCATCATGATTTTGCTGCTGACAGTGTTCAGCGGCAGTGTGGGAACCCTGCTGTTTGCGCTTTGCCTTACCGGTTGGACCGGTCTGGCACGTCTGGTCAGAGGGCAGGTTCTTGCACTGAGGGAAAATGAATATGCGATGGCCGCGCAGGTGCTTGGAGCGAGCAAGTGGAAAGTGCTCAGAACCCATTTGCTTCCAAATACAATCGGACCGATTCTGGTGAATTATACCATGAGCATTCCGGGTGCAATCGGAGCAGAAGCATATTTAAGTTATCTTGGCCTTGGCATTTCCATTCCGGAAGCGAGCTGGGGCAACCTGCTTCAGCTGGGTTCCAATCAGTTTCCGGGATCATTATGGCTGTTTTTTACACCGGCAATCGTGTTTGCGCTGACAATGCTGGCGTTCAACCTGTTTGGTGACGGATTAAGAGACGCCTTAGACCCCCAGATGAGGAGATGAAGATATGTTAGAAATTAAAGATCTGAGAGTATCCTTTCATACATATTCCGGCGAAGTGCAGGCTGTGCGTGGGGTTAATTTAAAACTGGAAGATGAGGACACACTGGCAATTGTCGGAGAGTCCGGATGCGGCAAATCTGTTACAGCACAGACAATTATGCGTCTCCACAATATGGAAAATACGGAAATCAAAAGTGGTGAAATTTTGCTGGACGGAACCGATTTGCTGAAAATATCCGAAAAGGAGATGCAGAACATTCGGGGAAATAAAATCGGTATGATTTTTCAGGAACCGATGACTGCATTAAATCCTACCATGACGGTCGGAAACCAGATTGCAGAAGTGCTGCGCCGACATAAAAGAGGAAAGAAATTATCCAGGAAAGAAGCAAGGGAACGGGCGGTAGAATTACTGCAGATGGTGAAGCTGCCGAATCCGGAACAAAGAGTAGACCAGTTCCCGCATGAATTTTCAGGCGGACAGCTTCAAAGAGTTGTGATAGCGATGGCAATGGCATGCTCTCCCCAGGTTCTGATCGCAGATGAGCCTACCACAGCGCTGGACGTGACTGTGCAGGCGCAAATTCTGAACCTGATGAAAGAAATGCAGAGAGAGAAAAAAGTTTCCATTATCATCATTACCCATGATCTTGGCGTGGTTGCCAGCATTGCGAAGAAGGTTGCCGTAATGTATGGCGGAATTGTGGTTGAAATGGGAACGGTGGAGGACATCTTTTACAGATCCGAACATCCCTATACATGGGGATTGCTGGATTCCATATCCCGCCTGAGCAAGCAGAAAGGAGAGCCTCTTAAATCAATTGAAGGAACGCCGCCGGATCTCGTAAAGCCGCCGGTAGGATGCCCGTTTGCCGATCGCTGCGAATATGCAATGAAGGTGTGCAAAGATCACCTGCCGCCGGAGACCGAGTTGTCGGAAAGCCATCGATGCCGCTGCTGGATGTTGGATCCGGATTGCCCTGTGAAACTTGGAAGAAGGAAGGTATAGCAATATGAAAAATGAAGAAGTGCTGTTTGACATTCAACATTTGAATAAGAGCTTTAAGGTAGATAATGGCGAATTAAAAGCAGTCGACGACGTGACCTTTCAGATTATAAAGGGAGAGACCTTTGGGCTTGTAGGCGAATCCGGATGCGGAAAAAGTACGCTGGGGCGCCTGCTGGTGCGTTTATATAAACCCAACGGCGGTGATATATTCTACAAAGGAGAATCTGTTGTAGATTTAAACAGAAAAAAAGCCAAAGCCTATACCAAACAGGTACAAATGATTTTTCAGCAGCCCTATGCCTCCTTAAATCCCCGTATGACCATCGGAGAGATCATCAAAGAGGGAATGAAAATTCATCATCTGGGGTCCGCGAAGGAAATGGATGACAGAATGTATGAGCTGTTGGACATGGTGGGATTGAATCCGGAACATGCCAGGCGTTTTCCATATGAGTTTTCCGGCGGGCAGCGTCAGAGGACGGGAATTGCCCGTGCGCTGGCTGTAAACCCGGAGTTTATCGTTTGTGATGAACCGATTTCCGCGCTGGATGTTTCCATTCAGGCCCAGATTATAAATCTGCTGAAGAGACTGCAGACGGAGCTGAATTTAACATACTTATTTATTGCCCATGATCTTTCCATGGTCCGTTATATTTCGGACCGCGTGGGAGTGATGTACCTGGGGTCATTGGTGGAAGTGGCGGAGCCGGAAGAATTGTATCTGAATCCTCTGCATCCTTATACACAGGCATTGATTTCCGCAGTTCCAAAGCCCGATCCGGTGGAAGAAAATGAGAGAAGCCAGATTGTGCTGGAAGGAGATGTTCCAAGTCCGATCAATACGCCAAAGGGATGCAAATTTGCGGGCAGATGCAAATATGCTACCGACAGATGCCGCCAGGAAAGCCCTTCCTTAAGAAAAATTTCCGACAATCATATGATAGCCTGTCATCGGGTTGAAGAGCTGAATCATTTTGAATAAGGAGGAATTTTCATGGGAAATTCGTTAACGTATCCGGCATTGCTTGTGTCTGATGCGGTCAATCAGAGATATTTTCATCACCTCGCTTTTTCCAATGGGGTAACTTATGTATCTGAAAAGCAGGTAACTTTTATTTTCTGGCAGATGCGGGAAAATCCCAAACTGCCGGAGGGCGTAAAGGGAATTGAAATCGAACAGAGCAAACTGGGAGATACGGTAAAAAAGCTGCTGGCAGAAGACAATATTTCCCGACTGGCGGTTGAAAAAACAATTCCCCTTGATATTTTTTCGCTGGTTCGTGCAGAAGTAAAAGATATCTTCGTGGCAGCAGAGGATGATATCGCAAAGCTGCGTGAAGTGAAATCGGATTGGGAACTGGAGCAGATACGGAAAGCCTGTGAAATTACGGATCGTGCATTTGAAGAGGTGCTGCATTTTATAAAACCGGGAAGAAGCGAATTGGAGGTCGCAGCATTTTTAGAATATCAGATGAGAATTCTGGGAGCCCAGGAACCGAATAAAACGATCGTGGCTGCCGGAAAAAATTCTGCATATCCCCACCACTGGCCTACGAATGATCGGATACAGTCCGGCGATTTTGTCACGATGGATTATGGCTGCAGGTTCAACGGTTATCACTCTGACCTTACAAGAACAGTCGTGGTAGGAAATCCTTCAGAACGTCAGAGGCGGATATACGATCTGGTCGCCCAGGCACAGCAGACCGGAATTTTGGCTGTAAAAGAAGGAATCGCGGGGAAAGAAGCGGACGCAGCTGCGAGAAATATCATTGACAGTACAGAGTTTCAGGGCAGTTTTCTGCACGGTCTGGGACATGGCATCGGACTGGATATTCATGAAGGCACCGGATTGGGAAAGACAGAGGAACGCATTCTGAAAGCGGGTATGGTCGTCAGCATTGAACCCGGAATTTATCTGGAAGGTTATGGCGGAGTGCGTATTGAAGATATCGCCGTAGTAAAAAAAGACGGTTTGGAGCTTCTGGAGTTTTCACCCAAGGAGTTAATTATTTTATGATGTTGGCCAGGTTAAAAAATAACCGGAACAGGAGAGGAAGGTAAAAAATGGAAATTTATCATGTTACAAAAGAATCACCGGAGTGGCTTTTTAAAGCATATGATTACGTAAGAACAGATGCATTTTGTTTTGGACAGAATATTCCCATTGAAACGGAATTCTCTCATGATGCGCCCAGGGAAGACTTACAGGCGGTTGTGCTGGTGGAAGATCATAAGCCTGTGGCCGGATGCCGTATTGCCTTTCCGGCCAAAGGGGTAGGAAAAATCGAGAGAGTATGCGTTATTCGGGAAAAGCAGAAAAGCGGCTATGGAAGCATTTTAATTGAAGATGCGGAAAAATGGATTCTGGAAAGCGGCGTAAAGCATATCGTAATCAGCAGCCAGGATCGGGCAGCCGGCTTTTATAATAAACTTGGATATGTGACCAACTACGAGGTCAGCCCTTCAGTATATGAAAGACCCAGGGAAAAGAAACCTGACGAGGAAAAGAAGGAAAAGAGAATAAATCTTGGATTTTCCTGTGTTTTGGTAGAAAAATATCTGCCGGACGGAGAGGATGAAAAACGTGAATAATCTGCTGGATTTTGTAAAAGAGTTAAGTTTTGTCCGCGTCGGCGGAAGTGCTGAAGAGAAGAAAGCGGCAGAACTGGTATTGAGAGAGATCAGGCTGGCAGGAGAAAACGCCGGCAGAAAAGACATTCGGGGAGAGGTTATGCCTTTTAAGATTCCGGATGCAAAAGTGAAGAAATGTTCTGTAAAAGCGTTGGGACGAGAGCTTGCGTGCGCCCCTTTTCTTCGTTCGGGCAATATCGACAGAGAATGCAGACTGGTATATCTGGATGAGGCTTCGGAGATTGATTTTTCTAATGTAGGTGACCTCAGCGATGCAGCAGTACTGTTAAATGAGCTGATGGATGAAGCGGTTTACAAACGGCTTATCGAACATCATGCGGCCGCTTTTTTCGTCTTAAAAGGGAAATACTATTTTACGGCAGAGGAGGCTTCTCTGTACCCGAAAGAACTGAGGGAGCATTTTGCCCGTAATGGAGTGATTCCTGGTTTTTATATCACTGCTGCGGATGCGGCTGCGCTGATTCAGGAGGAAGTAAAAAGCGTTCATCTTACATTGGAACAGGAAAATACAGAAGCAGAAAGCCAGAATGTCCTGGCTGTCATAGAAGGTACGGATTTGAAAGAGGAATCCATCGTGCTGACTGCACATTATGATTCCGTTCCGCTCGGCACCGGTTCCTGGGATAATGCCACCGGTACGACAGCCCTTCTGGCGATCTTTCGGCATTTTGCAGCGAATCCGCCAAGAAGAACTCTGCGCTTTATCTGGTGCGGCAGTGAAGAACTGGGGCTGCTTGGTTCTAAGGCATATGTGCGGCAGAACCAGAATCTGCTTGAGGACATTAAGTTCTGCTTCAATTTTGATATGTGCGGAACTGCTTTGGGCGCAAATGATATTTTCATTACAGGAGAGAAGGAACTGGAAACCTTTATCGATCAGTATTGTAAAATGGCAGGCTATTCAGCCAAATTTCGCGCCGGGGTTCATTCCAGTGATTCCGCGCCGTTTTGTGATCACAACATTCCGGCACTGGGGTTAAGCCGGGGGACCTCTACGGCAGAAATTCATACAATTCATGACCTGATTCCGACGCTGAGCGAAAAAGCAATCCGTAAAAATGTGGATTTTGCGGTTCGGATTATCGGGGATATTGCGAATGCAGCAGTTCTTCCCGTAAAAAAAGGCATGTCTGAGGAGCGCCGGAAGAATCTGGACAAATATTTTCACCGGGAGGCATGAGCATTTCCTGAAGATGTGCACCTAAAACAACATCCTGATAAAGTTAACAAAAATTTAAGTTGAAAAGCCTGCATAAACGGGTTATTCTATGTATGTGGTTACATCAATAATATCAGGAGGTAATTTTTATGGGACGTTTTACTTTGCCTAGAGACATCTATCATGGAAAAGGTTCTCTGGCTGAACTGAAGAATCTGAAGGGAACAAAGGCTGTACTGGTAGTCGGCGGCGGCTCCATGAAGCGTTTCGGATTTCTGGATAAAGCGGTAGGCTATCTGGAAGAAGCCGGAATGGAAGTTAGGTTATTTGAAAATGTAGAGCCCGATCCCAGCGTGGAAACAGTTATGAAGGGTGCGAAAATGATGCAGGAGTTTGAGCCTGACTGGATCGTATCCATGGGCGGTGGTTCCCCGATTGATGCTGCAAAGGCGATGTGGGCATTTTATGAGTATCCCGAGACCACATTTGAAGACCTGATCACACCTTTCAGTTTCCCCACTCTGCGTACAAAGGCAAAATTCTGTGCGATTCCTTCCACATCAGGAACAGCAACAGAAGTTACGGCATTCAGCGTTATCACTGATTATGCTAAGGGCATCAAATATCCGCTGGCTGACTTCAATATCACACCCGATGTGGCAATTGTAGATCCTGCGCTGGCAGAGACAATGCCTGCAAAATTAACAGCACATACCGGTATGGATGCCATGACACATGCGATCGAAGCTTATGTTTCCA
The DNA here is from genome assembly GCA_017482485.1 of Lachnospiraceae bacterium. Classification (GTDB taxonomy): domain Bacteria; phylum Bacillota; class Clostridia; order Lachnospirales; family Lachnospiraceae; genus Gallintestinimicrobium. The sequence goes on along the minus strand of JAFUMV010000028.1, from coordinate 30,591 downwards.
CTCTGCACTGCGATTATACCGATCCTCTGGCGCTGCATGCGATCAAGATGATTCACAACGATCTGAAGGATTCCTATGAAGGCAACATGGATGCACGTGACAGAATGCACAATGCACAGTGTCTGGCTGGTATGGCATTCTCCAACGCTCTGCTGGGCATCGTTCATTCCATGGCTCATAAGACAGGTGCTGCTTACACCGGCGGACACATTGTTCACGGCTGTGCAAACGCAATGTATCTGCCCAGAGTTATCCAGTTCAATGCAAAGAACGAAGAAGCTGCTAAGAGATATGCGGAAATCGCTGTATTCATGGGCTTAAAGGGCGAAACCACAGAAGAGCTGGTAAATGCGCTTGTCGCTGAATTAAAGGCTATGAACGTTGCTCTGAACATTCCGAACGGAATCAAAGAGTACGAAGGCGGCATCATCGACGAGAAGGAATTTTTTGATAAGCTTCCTACCGTGGCTGAACTGGCAATCGGCGATGCATGTACAGGTTCCAACCCCAGAATTCCCACTCAGGAAGAAATGGAAAAACTGTTAAAGGCATGCTTCTACGGAGAAGATGTAGATTTCTGATTCCGGCAGGAAGTGCATAACAACGAGGCGCTGAAACCTCAGGAATGATAAAAATATCGTTAATACATAAAAATCCTCTTTTCGGGGCATGCTTAAGCCTGTATGAAAGGAGGATGCAAAATGGGCAAAACACTGGATTATATCGCATTGATTATTGTATTTATCGGTGCGATAAACTGGGGACTGATCGGCTTGTTCGGATTTAACCTGGTGAGTTTTGTATTCGGTGATATGAGCTGGCTGAGCCGTATCATCTATGTGCTTGTTGGCATATGCGGCATCTATACGCTGACTTTTCTGGGCCGACTCGGAAACGACGAATGAGCACCGCATTCAACTTGAAACAAAAACAGTAAAATGTCGAAGAACCGCAGAATGAGCAGACTGAATTTTCTCTTCTGCGGTTTTTTCGATGGATTTTTTATTGAAAGAAGAGGAAGGGGAGAGTAAAATAAACTTATCAGATGTCGGATTGGCGAATATGTCAAAGCCGGCAGGGGGAATTTTGAAAGCAGCAGATCCGGCAGGGGCGGACAGGCTGTCAGAATAAAGGGAGGATACAAATGAATAAGGCATTCACAAAAAGTCTCAGTAAGGAGATGGTCCGGGTAGAAGGGAAACGTCTTTTGATTGCTGTCGGAGGGGCATTGCTATATTCTGTCGGACAGAATCTGTTTGTCGTACCGTCGGGACTTTACAGCGGAGGCATGATGGGCGGCGCGCAGATCATTCGTACATTGTTGGTCAACTATCTGCACCTGCCGCTGCAGAACTTTGATATTGCAGGTCTGATTTACTATGCGGTGAACGTTCCGCTGCTTTTGGTTGCCATGAAGAGCATCGGCAAGCAGTTTCTGGTAAAGACGCTGACCTGTGTGACGGCAACGACTTTCTTCCTGTCAGTGATACCGGTCCCGGCTCAGCCGATCATGACGCAGGACGTGCTGGCAAACTGCCTCATTGGCGGTATCTGCTGCGGTTTTGGAATGGGCATTGCTCTGAAAATGGGAGGTTCTCTGGGGGGTACGGATATTATCGGTATGATTCTGATCAAACGAGACATCCCTGTCAGTGTTGGACGGGTGACCCTGACGGTGAACCTGATCGTTTATTGTGTGTGTCTGTTCCTGTTTAATATCAGCACGGTGATTTATTCTCTGATCTATGCGGCAATTTCTTCCTTCTCCATCGACAGGGCGCATTCACAAACCATCAATGTGGAAGTGAAGATTATTACAAAGAAAGACAGTCACGATATGGAGCGGGAGATTCTGGAGCATTTAAACCGCGGTGTCACCAGAATGGACAGCGTCGGTGCATATACCAATGAAAAATCCTGCATCCTTTATGTGCTGATTTCCAAATACGAAGTATCCATGTTAAAGCAGATTGTGGCAAAGCATGATCCTCATGCCTTTGTGGTTCTGGATGAAGGTGTGGATGTGGTCGGACATTATTTGAAAAAGCTGTAAGGCTGCTGTTCAGAAAGAGAGGCACAAAATGAAATCTATATTAATTAAGGATACAACAAGAGAAGAGCGAATTCGCATTGTGCAGCAATCCTTAAATGTGTGCGGGACGGAATGTGAATTTTGCAACGGCTGTGATAACCTGGGAGGCGGGATTGTAGACAATCTTTATCAGCCATACATTGACGGAGAAAAAGAAATTTCGGAAATTAATGCGGAATATAGAAGAAATTTTGTGAACGGATAATATTGTATGTCAAAAAACGCCCGAACAAGTGTAACCTTGTTGCGGGCGTTTTTGGTATACTGCGATCAACGCAATTATGCGTCAGTTCTGTTCGTCTTTTCCTTTTGCTTCCGTTTTGGGTTCGCAGGTCAGGTGCATGTCCAGCTTTTTGAAAATGCCCTCGTCCACTCCGGACAGAAGCACTGTTGAGTGTACCTCACAGCCTTTTAAAAGCGGCAATGCAGCAAGGGCTCTTGCAGCTTTTTCATCTGTGGCAGCACTGATGGAAAGCGCAATCAGGATTTCATCTGTATGCAGTCTGGGGTTGACGCTTCCCAGATAGTCGGTTTTCAGTGACTGAATCGGGCGGATCGCCTGAGGAGATACCAGATGCACTTCGTGGTCAATTCCTGCCAGAATCTTCAGCGCGTTTAAAAGACAGGCGGAAGCCGCTCCCAGCAGAGGAGAAGTCTTTCCGGTGACGAGCGTGCCGTCCGGAAGCTCAATGGCAAGTGCCGGTGCACCGGTGTGCTCTTCACGTTCCATGGCAGCGGCAATGACCCTGCGGTCCTCTACGGAAATACCGGCCTGCTTCATTAAAAGCTCCAGCTTGTACAAAACGGAACGGGAGCTGTTGCCGCGCTTTAAGTCGCACAGGCAGTTGTAGTAACGGCGGATAATTTCCTGGCGGGAAGCTTCCTTGCAGACTTCATCATCAATGATGCAGTTGCCGGCCATATTGACGCCCATGTCTGTGGGGGACTTATAAGGGCACTCTCCGAGGATCTGCTCAAATATTGCGCTCAGAACGGGGAAAATTTCCACGTCACGGTTATAGTTGACTGTGGTAACGCCATATGCTTCCAGATGGAAGGGGTCGATCATGTTGACATCGTTTAAGTCGGCGGTGGCAGCTTCGTAAGCCAGATTCACCGGATGCTTTAAGGGCAGATTCCAGATCGGGAAGGTCTCAAACTTGGCATAACCGGCATTGATGCCCCGCTTATGCTCATGGTAGAGCTGAGAAAGACAGGTCGCCATCTTGCCGCTGCCGGGGCCGGGAGCGGTCACCACAACCAGAGGACGGGTGGTTTCAATATAATCATTTTTGCCGTAGCCGTCTTCACTCACGATTTTATTGACATTTGTGGGATACCCTTCAATGATATAGTGAATATAGCAGCGGATTCCCAGATTTTCCAGTTTTTTCTTGAAAAGATCAGCGGCGGGCTGACCGGCATACTGAGTGATGACAACGCTTCCCACCATCAGTCCGATTTTCGTGAAGGCTTCTGTCAGACGAATAACCTCGAGGTCATAAGTCAGGCCCAGGTCGCGCCGGGTTTTATTGGTTTCGAGGGCACCTGCACTGATGGCAATGACGATTTCCGCATGGTCCTTGAGCTGCAGGAGCATTTTCAGTTTACTGTCAGGTTCAAAGCCGGGCAAAACTCTGGATGCATGGAAGTCGTCGAACAGCTTACCGCCAAATTCCAGATACAGCTTGTCGCCGAACATGGAGATTCTTTCACGGATATGTTCAGACTGCATCTGCAGATATTTTTGATTATCAAATCCTATATTCATAAATAGCAGGCTCCTTTTTTCTGTTACGCTTTTTTACCTCATGATTATATAACGTAAGGACAATAAAAATCTACCGTTTTTCATAAAAAAATCTTATGTTGCCAAAAAGGGTTCAGAACCGGTTCAGGACACAACAATTTCACCGTTTTTCTATTGATTTCTTTTGGGTGAATGTCTATAATTATTAGATAATTGTGTCATTTTATTTATGATGGTATTTCGGTAAAAATATGTGTCAGTAAGATGATAATGTGAAAAGAAAGGGAATCTGAATGGATAACAATTTAAATTCTTATAACAGCGGCCCTGGAAATCAGGGCGGTCCGGGAAATGGACAGGGCGGCCCGGGAAGACCCGGAGGACAGGGACAGGATCCCAGGCGGACAAGTCTGATTTTGCTGGCGATTGCGGCAGTGATTACACTGTTTTCCATGAGTTTTTTTATGAAGATGATCAATGGTGCCACCAATCAGGAAATTACCTATGATGAGTTCCAGCAGATGGTAGTGGACGGTGAGGTGGAGCAGGTTTCCTGGGATGATGAGAAGATTTATATCGAGCCCAAGGAAAGCGGCAGGAATATCGGTTTTATGTATTATTCCGGATCCCAGTTGACTTACTATACCGGTAAAGCGCAGTCGGATGATGCGCTCGTGGAATTTCTGAATCAGTATGATGTGAAGCTGGGGAAAGACATTCCGGATAATTCGGGATTTCTGCTTTCACTGCTTTTGACCTACGTTCTGCCGATCGGACTGATGTGGATTCTGTTGAGCGTCATGTTTAAAAAGATGGGCGGAAGCGGCGGCCCGATGGGTGTGGGCAAGAGCAATGCCAAGGTTTATGTGCAGAAAGAGACCGGCGTTACCTTTAAGGATGTGGCCGGTGAAGATGAGGCGAAGGAATCTTTACAGGAAGTGGTGGATTTTCTCCACAATCCTCAGAAATATGTGGGCATCGGCGCGAAGCTGCCCAAGGGCGCCCTTCTCGTGGGACCTCCCGGAACCGGTAAGACACTGCTTGCAAAGGCAGTTGCCGGAGAAGCGCAGGTGCCGTTTTTCTCCCTGACCGGTTCTGATTTTATCGAACTGTATGTTGGTGTGGGCGCTTCCCGCGTAAGAGATCTGTTTAAGGAAGCAACCAAGAATGCGCCCTGTATTATTTTCATCGATGAAATTGATGCCATCGGCCGGAGCCGTGATTCCAAATACGGCGGCGGAAACGAAGAGCGCGAGCAGACATTGAACCAGCTGCTTTCCGAAATGGATGGTTTTGATACTTCCAAGGGTATTCTGGTGCTGGGCGCCACCAACCGTCCGGAAATTCTGGATAAGGCACTTCTGCGTCCTGGTCGTTTTGACAGACGTATTATTGTGGATAAGCCCGACCTGAAGGGGCGTGTGGAAATTCTGAAAGTGCATGCCAAGGATGTCAAGATGGATGAAACCGTTGACTTTGAAGCGATTGCGCTGGCGACCAGCGGTGCGGTGGGTTCCGATCTTGCGAATATGATCAACGAAGCTGCGATTAATGCGGTAAAGCAGGGCAGATCCTATGTGTGCCAGAAGGATCTGTTTGAGGCGGTGGAGCAGGTGCTTGTGGGCAAGGAGAAGAAAGACCGCATCATGAGCCCTCAGGAACGCCGCATCGTTTCCTATCATGAAGTAGGGCATGCGCTGGTAGCTGCTCTGCAGAAGAATTCCGAACCTGTACAGAAGATCACCATTGTGCCCAGAACCATGGGTGCGCTGGGGTATGTCATGCATGTGCCGGAAGAAGAGAAATTTTTAAACACTCAGGCGGAGCTTCATGATATGCTGGTGGGCTATCTGGGCGGACGCGCAGCGGAGGAAATCGTGTTCGATACGGTCACTACCGGTGCGGCAAATGATATCGAACAGGCGACAGGCGTTGCACGTTCCATGGTGACCCGTTTTGGTATGAGCAAAAAGTTCGGACTCATCGGCCTTGAATCCATCGAGAGTCAGTATCTGGACGGAAGAGCGGTAATGAACTGTTCTGATGCAACGGCTGCAGAGATCGATCAGGAAGTGATGAAGATCTTAAAAGAGTGCTATCAGGAAGCGTTGGAGCTGCTTTCTGCAAACCGTGAGGTGATGGATAAGCTGGCAGAGTATCTGATCGAGAAGGAAACCATTACCGGTAAGGAATTCATGAGAATCTACCGGCAGATCAAAGGCATCGAGGAGCCGGAGGAGACGCCAGCAGCACAGGCGCAGCCTTCAGCCGGGCAGACACAGCCGGCAGCACAGGGGCAGCCTTCGGCCGGGCAGACACAGTCAACGACAGCTACATCCGCGCAGCCCGGGCAGAGTCCGGTTTTGAAGCCCTGGGAGCTGTACGAGAGCCAGGAGGCACAGGCGGCCCGGAATAATGAAAAAGCGGCGGAGGAACTTTCTGCAAATCAGGAGAAACCTGCTGAAAATTCCGCAGAAAAGGCTGATAATAAAGACAGCAGTTCAGAGCAGCGCTGGACACCTCCCACCCCCGGACCTGAAGCGCAGAACAAAGGACCGACGGGCAGATTTTCAGGCGGACATCTGGACGATGACAAAAAGTGATGATTAAAGCTGTCGGCAGAATAAAAGGCAGTTTGGCTTGTGCAAAAAAATAGAGCAAAATGGCAGACACAAAATGTGCCTGCCATTTTTTATGCGATAGGAAAGTCCTCCGGATTCCTATCGCATAAAAAATCCCCTCCGGGGGCTCGCACTGCGGCGGAATGGAAGATATCCGCTTTGCGGACCTGCCGCAGGCGGAGAATTTCGCAGAGCGAAATTCTATCTTTATGAAATCTTATTTGGATGAAGAGGTCCGGGAGATTAAAAAAGTATGTTTATTCTTTTCTGTGCCCCAAATGACTTCCAATTCAACCGGAACGTTTGAAAGAAGCGTTATTTGCGGCTTTTCATTTTGATCGCCTCTCGTCTCGCACATCAGTGTCAGCTCGCCGTCTGTGCCAAAGGGATATTTTTCGATCCCGTGTCTTTCGGTGAGGTTGACATCCCAGACAATTTTATGCTCGGCAGCATTTGGTTTGATGCCGAATACATGCTCGAACAAAATGGAAATAGGAGAAAGACCGGTCCAGCCAACAAAATCCGGACGGGCGATATTTCCCTTTGCAGGTCTTGCGTCATTGATGAATTCCGGCGCATAATTTTCGAATACAGTACCGTGCTCCTGAAAAACGCGAACCACTGCATCAAGGTGTTCCAATGCGATTTGATGTGAGAGTGAATACTCTCCGTATTTGTCAAGGCCTTTGAGAACCATGTAATTGGTAGGAGACCAGACACTTCCGCACCAGTAGTTTCCTCTTTTGTCATAGGCAGGATGGTCACATGCAAGCGTGGGAACCCTGTGAGGGGTCTTAAAGCCTCTTTCATCCTCCAGATGAGCAATCAGCCTTTTGGCCCTATCTTTTGACACACATTGCGCAATCAGTGCCCAAAATGCGCCTACATGCCGAACCATGTTGTGTTCCCCGTTTTTCCAGAGGTCGTAATAGAAGCCTGTTTTATCGTCCCAGAGCTTTTCGTTTATCACCGCATTCAGATGATTTCGTTCTGTTTTCAGCTCTTCAATAAATTCTGTTCTGCCAAGGAGGGCTGCCATTTCAATCAGAATGTTACAGCTAAGCAGTGCCTGGAGGCAGGCATCTACCCAGATCATGTGACCATGGCTGAAAGAGACGGAGGTGCCCGGCATCAGGCGGGGAGAGTTATCCATTCCGCAGCCCCAGCCGCTGGAAAAATAGGTGCCGTCCGGCCATGTGTGATTGGCGGCCATCCAGCGATGATATGCCATAAGGGGCGGAAAAACTTTTGAAAGCCGGTCTTTATCTCCGAAATTCAGAAAGTATTCCCATTCGCACCAGGCCATGATATCGGGACCGGTTGCGGAAGGATCATAACGTGTAAAGCGATCCGTTCCTGTTGCCTCATCGATTTCACGACAGATAAAACCATCCTTATGCTGATGGGAATAAAAGTTGTCCAGCGTCTTTTGGAAGTTAAAAATCCTGTCTGCATATTTGCCGAACATTAAGATAAAAGAAGAATCCCACATGAACAGGCAGCCGTTAAAAGCCGTATCTATAAAGCTGGAAACAAAGCCGGTACCGGGGAGGGGATTCCTCAAATTGCCAAAGGCTAACTGCCAGGTTTTCCAATAGCAGTCGATAAAAGCCTCATGCCCATCCCAGAGCGGAATGGGAAGCTTGTTCTTGGAGGCTTCAAAGGTTGGTAAGGCATCGGTATCAGGCGTTTTTGTAAGAAATACATTTTCCTTGACCAGAGCCTCGGGGGCCAGTGTGAGTTCATCGTTTTGTCTGAATGCAGGCATGTTTTTCTCCTTTCGTTTTTGAAATCACTGTTTACGATAGTTTCCGGGAGTGATTCCGTGAATCTGTTTAAAACGTCGTATAAATGAATTTACATTGCTGTAGCCTACTGCGTTGCTGATTTCTGAGATGGATAGATTTGTATTTTTAAGCAATGCCATGGCTTCCTGTATCTTTAGTTCCGTCACATCGTCCAAAATGGATTTTCCCAGCTGCTTTTTGTAATAGCTGCACAGCGCAGGCTCCGACATGGAGAAATGCGCGGCCATCAGTTTCAGGGAGAAATTTGGATCGGTAAAATTTGCCTGAATATATTGTGTCATTTTGAGGATCGGCGTTGCCTCGGTGTCGGCCAGCAGAAAATTCTCACAATGACAGATACAGTCCAGGAGAGGGGAGAGACCGATGTGCCTGTCGTACAAAAATATCAGTGCGGGCGACAGAAACGCAGCGGAACTGTTGATGCAGCCGGAGGAAACGGTTGGAAACTGCTCAATGAGAGGCAGGGTTGCTTCGATTATCGAAATCATTTCAGTGACGGAATCCTGAGGGGAGGTTTCGCACATTTCCAGGCGCTCCTTCAATTCCCGGCAGAATCGGAGCGGATTTTCCTGTGGAATCTCAGAAGCAGCTTCTCCGTAAAAGTGACAGATGGTTCCGGCAGCGGCACGGTTGCAGGCGCAGAGCGACTGTAAATAGGATATCGGAATCTGATCAATGGAGCCGTATGCGTTTCCGATTCCGACCGCGATGATTTCCTGAAATTCGCTGAAAAGCCTTTGCGCTGACTGCCGGAAGCTGTCATGGCTGTCGGGGGAAAGAGAAACAATTCCCAGGATGCCGGATGGAACATCTGTTATTCCGGAAAACAGGATGCGCCAGTCATTTCCTTTCATAATGGCTTTCATCTTCAGAATGTTTGCCGCCATATCTTCTGTGGAAAACAGGATGGTAAACACAAGAAAACTGTTGTGAGGAAAGGACAATTGGAACGGCTCAGCCAAAAGGTTGTATTTTTCCCCGGTTTCGTAATAGTTGTGGAGCAGATTATGAGAGAAAATCTTTTCCACTGCAAAAGCATTTTCACTGATCTGATCATTTAAAACCTGCTGCTTTTGAATCAGCATACTGATTTTGGTATCAATATAGCGATAATCGTTTTCAATCTCCTGATGTGCTGCATTCTGGGAAAGAATGTCAACTTTTTCACGCAGTTTTTCCAGCGGAAAATAGATTTTTTTTGTCAGAAGCAGGCAGATCAATAGGCCGGAGCTCAGTAAAAAAGCCAGAATCAGATGCAGGATAATTATTTTGCTGTTTTGAAAAACAAAAGCATTTTCAACAAACAGATAAAGATTCCAGCTTTCCCCCGGGGTATCGGTAGAGTAGATTTTGAGGGCATTTCCATCGGAAAGACGAGCGGTTCCGAGCAGGATGTCCTGTTGTTCATTTCGGGAAGCTGACAGGGGATAAGAGGTCAGGATTTCCTGTGCTTCTATTTGTGTTAAAACAGATTCTCCTGAAAAACAGAGAATCTGATCGTTGTATGTAACCAGGGCGGCAGCGGAAAGAGACTGCGGAATGGTCATACTGCGCAGCCAGTCTTCGGAGATCGTGAAAATGATCTGATGGTAGTCAAATTCTGCCTGAGCAGAATGTATTAATGGAAAAACGAACAAAAATACACGTTCATGCTGCTGTAAATCCGTTGCAGATAAGACGGTGTTCGTCCGGTTAGAGCCAAGAAAGGAGGTAAATGATGCTTCATCCATCCGGTCTATACGATAGTGTTTATCGCAGAAAAAAGGAATGGAATTGGAGGTTTTGGAGGAAAACAAATAGTCGTCGCCTTCGCAGTAGTACCAGACATCACTGACATACTGCTGGGAGGAGGAATAGCTTTGAAGCTTGCTGATCAGCTCCTGTGCAGCCAGAGCATCTTTGGGAGTGTAGGCGGTGGCTATGGAACGGTCATACTGCAGCTGGTTGACAATGCTTCCGAAGGTGTGGTCAACCTGCGAAGTAAAAAAGCGAAAGGAAGACAACTGCGAGGCATACAGGTTTTCGGATTCCTGTGAAAAATGACGGGAATAGGCAGCCTGTGAAAAGATGACCAGCAAAAAAAAGGGCAGAAGAAAAATAATAAAAAGGGTGATGAACATTTGGCGGAATGTTTCGGAGCGGCGAAAAGTCTCCTGCAATATTTTTAAACGGCGCATGAGTTCAGCAACCTCCTTTTAATATTAAATGCGGAAAAAAGTATAAAAAGCATATTGGCATTTGCCGATGTTGCTATCTCATTATAAACATATATGATAAAATTCACAATCTACAATTTTTGGAGATTGTAGATTGTGCCTAAAAAAGCGGGATAAACAGCGAACAATATTTGCAGATTGACTTTAAAAGATGGACGATGATATAGTTCGCGTAGACAGAAACGACAAAAATGTTTGGGGAAAAAGCTTCTTCCATAACATTGTTTTACCTGTAACACTACTTTTTCAGGAGGCATATCAATATGACCATGCGAAGGATAACGAGGAAAAAAAACAGTTTGAATGGTGTAACAATCAGAAAAGTCATGTATCAGATGAAAGCGGATTATCAGCTCTATCTGCTGATACTTCCCATCGTGGCGTATTTTATCATATTTAAGTATTTTCCGATCTACGGATTAAAAATAGCCTTTCTTGATTATGATCCGGCATTGGGATTTGAAAAGAGTATCTGGGTAGGGTTTGATAATTTTATGGAGTTTTTTACGGGCCCCTATTTTGAACTGACATTGAAAAATACTCTGGTGCTGAGTTTTTATTCCCTTCTGGCAAGTATGCCGATTCCGATTCTGTTCGCCCTGGTTTTAAACAGCTTTCGGGATTCCAAAGGGAGGAAGGCGATTCAGACGATCACCTATGCGCCCCATTTCATTTCAACCATTGTAATAGTGGGCATGCTTCAGCTGTTTCTCTCCCCTTCCAGCGGAATCATAAACCGGCTGGTGGTATGGGGCGGAGGAAAGGCAATCAACTTTCTGGGAGAACCCTCCATGTTTCGGCATGTCTATGTGTGGTCGGGAATCTGGCAGAATCTGGGATGGGATTCCGTGATTTATCTGGCGGCGCTCAGCTCCGTCAACCCGGAGCTGCATGAAGCGGCGCAGCTGGATGGTGCAAACCGGATTCAGCGGATGCGTTACATTGATTTGCCGGGCATACTGCCGACAATTGTGATTTTATTGATTTTACATTTCGGCTCCATTATGAGCGTTGGATTTGAAAAGGTATATCTGCTGCAGAATACCACAAACAGCCAGACCTCCGAGATTATCGCTACTTATACTTATAAACAGGGCATACAGCGGGCCCAGTATGGATATTCGGCAGCAGTGGGAATGTTTAATTCTGTGGTGAATCTGTTTTTGCTCACTGTGGTAAATAAAATTTCAAAAAAAGTGACAGAAGTGTCTCTCTGGTAGGAGGAAAAGCAATGAAACAGAAAAAACATAGAGTTAAAATGGGAATTTCTGACCGCATTTATTATGCGATTGCAGTTTTGATCGTGGCCTTTGTTGTGGTGATTACCATTTATCCGTTATATTTTGTATGCGTGGCCTCCGTTTCTGATCCGACGCTGGTGTTAAATGGAAAGGTGCTTTTTCTTCCCAAGGGAATCCAGCTGCAGGGCTATCAGAGAATCTTTCAATATAAAAACATCTGGAGCTCTTATTTGAATACGGTGATTTATACGGTGGTCGGAACCGGACTGAATGTGGTGATGACGATGACAGCAGCGTTTGTGCTGTCCCGCAGAAGATTTTACGGCAAACAGCTGATTATGCTGATGATTGTTTTCACCATGTATTTCGGCGGAGGTATGATTCCTACTTATTTAAATATCCGGAATCTGCATTTGCTGGACAGCTTCTGGGCGATGATTCTTCCGGGGGCGGTGAGCGCTTATAATCTGATTATTGCCCGATCCTTTATGCAGTCCTCCATTCCCCATGAAATGCAGGAGGCCGCGATCATTGATGGAGCATCCTATATTCAGTTTTACCTGAAAATTGTTTTGCCGCTTTCCACACCGGTTGTTGGCGTTTTAACCCTTTATTATGCGGTGGGACACTGGAATTCCTATATGGATGCGCTGCTTTATCTGTCCTCCCGTGAGAAGTATCCGCTGCAGATGATTCTGCGGGAAATTCTGATACAAAATCAGTTTTCCACAGCCGACCTGGCTTCCATGAACGATACGGAGGCCATGATGTCAGCAGAAAACATGAAGCAGCTTTTAAAATACGGTCTGATTGTCGTTTCCAGTCTGCCGATGATTATTTTATATCCGTTTTTGCAGAAGTTTTTCGTGAAGGGTGTTATGATCGGTTCTCTGAAGGACTGATCTGAAAATAACAAATAAAAAAGGAGGATTTACAAATGTTAAAAAGAAAAAGAATGCTGAGTCTGTTATTGGCGGCAGGTTTGCTGGCGGGCTGCGCGACAGCGGAGGATACGGCTGCATCCACAGCGCAGGAAAGCAGTTCGGGTGCTGAGACCGCTGAGAGCGCGGCAGAAGAGGCCGAAGCGGCCGCCGGGGAGCAGTCCAATTACAATGAAACGGGATATCCTATCGTGAAAGAGCCGGTTTCCTATGAGTTCATGTACTGCAGCAATTATCTGACGGATCCGAATACGGAATCAGGATTTGTAAAAATGATGGAGGAAAAGACGAATGTCCATATGGATTGGCAGATCATTTCCAGTGCGGATAAGGAAACGAAGCTCAATCTGATGTGGGCCAGTGAGGACAAGCCGGACTGCATTGCAAACCTTCTGTCTTCTTCGGAAATCATCAAGTACGGAAAAGCCGGAATTCTGCTGGATTTGAAACCTTATATGACGGAAGAATACATGCCCAATTTCATGAAGGCTCTGGAATCCTATCCGGATCTTTTAACCGCTCTGGATGTGGATGGTGCGATTTACTCCCTCCCGGTTTGTGAGCCGAAATACTGGAACACATATGAGGGGTGCTTTATCAATACAGAATGGCTGGACAATCTGGGACTTTCTGTTCCCACAACCATTGATGAGTTTTATGATGTGCTGGTGGCTTTCAGGGATAATGACTGCAATGGAAACGGCGATCCTGATGATGAAATTCCGTTCGCATATTCGATAACGTATGCTTCCCCTCTGCCGGGCTGGTTCGGCACCGGTAATGGCGTTATTTTTATGGACGGCAAGGTTGTTTATTCTGAAGCCACTGAAAATTATAAGGAATATGTCAAATTTTTAAATAAGCTTTGGGAAAATAACCTGATGGATCCGGAAGCATTTACCATGGACGGCGCAACCTTTCTGGCTAAGAGCAAGGAAGATGTTGTCACATACGGTGTAGCGGTGGGAACAGCTCCGTCCAGATTCTTTACGGCTGAAAACTGTGAGCAGTATGAGATTCTTCTTCCGTGCGATACCGGTGCAGAAACTGTCGGGACAACAAAATCCAGTTACGGTGACGTGTATTACGATTTGACAAAGGGCGCGATTTTTGCCGATGCCCAGAATCCCGAAATACTGCTTCGCTGGTTTGATACTCTGTATGATCCTTATTATGGCTGGCAGGTTGGTAAGGGCGACCTGGGCGGCATTCTCAAGGAAGCAGAGGACGGTTCCTTTGTTTATAACGAGGAAATTCCCGAGGAATATAACGATTGGACAGAATGGATGAATTATACACATCCCCAGCAGCTTCCCAGCCTGCGGGATCGGTCCGCAACTGCCGACTATTTCAACAGTATGGGCGTCAGACCGGAGTACATCGCAGTTCATGAGGCGGTGAAGGATTACTATTTTTATGAAGTAATGCCTTATAGTATCACGACGATGGAGGAACAGAGCGTATACGACAAATATGAGGTGGATTTGAAGAAATATACTTCCGAGAAGTTTGCGGCATGGGTTACCGGTGCAGCGGATATCGATGCAGAGTGGGAGGACTATCTCAATACCCTCAACACGATGGGACTGGAAGAGTATCTGACCGCCAAACAGGCCCAGTATGATCGGCTGCAGTAACTTTTCATTCATAAACGCGGGATGGATGGCTTCCGGGCCTCATCCCGAATTTTAAGGGAGATGAACATGAGAGAAATCAGGGAATCAATCAATAAAACCTATTCCGCAAAAGAATATCAGGTGGCGGTGGTAGGAGGCGGCATTGCCGGCATTTCCGCCGCTCTGGCCGCGGCGAGAAACGGTGCAGAAAGCGTCATCTTAATTGAGAAGGAATTTATGGTGGGGGGCCTTGCCACGCTGGGCCTGGTCACTTATTACCTGCCTCTGTGTGACGGAAACGGAAGACAGGTGAGCTTTGGAATCAGCGAAGAGCTCTTACGGCTGTCCATCAAATACGGAGCGGAAAGCCCGAACTGGTATCCGAAAGCCTGGCTGGAAAATGGGAGCGAGGAAGAGAAAAAGCAGCAGAGATTTAAAACACAGTTTAATCCGTATGTTTTTGCCATTTTATGTGAAGAACTTCTGTTAAAAGCCGGAGTAACCATTTTATACGGAACATCGGTCTGCAGTGTAGGACGTACCGGAAATAAAGTGGACACCCTCTTTTTGGAAAATTCTTCGGGACGCACTGCAATTGCGGTGGAGTCTGTGGTGGATGCCACGGGGGATGCGGTTGTCTGCAGGCTGGCTGAGGAGGATACGGCGATTTTTACACAGGGAAATGTACTGGCGGGATGGTATCAGTATCTCGATCAGGGCAAAAACTGTGTAAAGATTCTCAGTCTGGAGGATTATCCGGAGGAAACGCCGGAGCAGTTCAGACCGGATATTCGATATTATGTGGGCTCCGATGCCGAGATGCTGAGCGAAATGGTGATCGATTCACATAAAATGCTGTTTGAAGACTGGCTAAAAAAGAAAGAGGAGAATCCGGATTCTACGCTGACTGCGATTCCCGCAATTCCCCAGGTACGCAGAACCTGGAGGCTGAACGGCCGCAGCGTCAGAGATGATGATCCGTCAGCGCATTTTGAAGACAGCATCGGTGTTATCGCAAATTTTGGCAAGCGGGGACCCGCTTATGAAATTCCCTTCAGCTGTTTGTGCGGAAATCGGGTGGTGAATCTGATTGCTGCGGGACGCTGTATTTCCGTCATCAATAAAATGTGGCATACCGCCCGGGTAATACCGGCATGTTCAGTGACCGGTGAGGCGGCAGGAACAGCGGCAGCATTGGGAAATGATTTCAGCTCACTTTCTGTTCCCCAACTGCAGAAGGTATTGAAGAAAAATGGTGTACTTATTTCACTCTAGTTTAAAATTGGCAAAACAGGGCATGCAATATTCGGCGTGTCCTGTTTTTTTTCTGGTGAAAAAGAACCGGTTGCGGTATACTGATAACAATAGTGTGGCGCATGCAGGAAAATGCCCCATCGAGGATATGGAGAGCCAAATGTTCAACATTGAAGAAGAATTGAAAAAACTGCCGGAAAAGCCCGGTGTATACATCATGCACGATGAACAGGATAACATTATATATGTAGGAAAAGCAATTCGCCTTCGCAGCCGGGTTCGTTCCTATTTTCGGGAAAAAATCAACCGGGGACCTCAGATCGACAAGATGGTGACGCAGATTGCACGTTTTGAGTATATTGTGACCGATTCCGAGCTGGAAGCTCTGGTGCTGGAAAACAACCTGATCAAAGAGCACAATCCGAAGTACAACACGCTGCTGAAGGACGACAAGACCTATCCATATATCAAGGTGACTGTGGGGGAGGCTTATCCCAGGGTGCTTTTTTCCAGGCTGATGAAAAAGGACAAATCCCGATATTTCGGCCCGTTCACTTCGGCAGCGGCGGTGAAGGATACCATCGAGCTTTTGAACAAGCTGTTCAAGCTGCGGACCTGCAACAGAAATCTTCCCAGGGACTGCGGTCTGGATCGTCCCTGCTTGAATTATCACATCGGCCAGTGTACGGCGCCCTGCCAGGGCACGATCAGCCAGGCGGAATATCGAAAAAATGTGGATAAGGCGCTGGAATTTTTAAACGGCAATTATGGGATGATACTGGATGATCTCCAGAAAAAAATGGAAGCGGCGGCGGAAAATCTGGAATTTGAAGAGGCCGCCCATTACAGGGATCTTTTCAACAGCGTGAAATCCGTTTCTCAGAAACAGAAAATCACCGACAGCGACGGCGAGGACAAGGACGTGATCGCGCTGGATAAAGACGGGGATGAGGCTGTGGTTCAGGTCTTTTTCGTGCGGGGCGGCAAGCTCATCGGCAGGGAGCATTTTTACATGACCCATGTGATGGACTCCACCAAAAACCAGATTCTGCTGGACTTCGTGAAGCAGTTTTATGCGGGAACGCCCTTTGTGCCCAGGGAGCTGATTTTGCAGAAGGACATTGAAGATGTGGAAATTCTGGAAGAGTGGCTGACCATGCGAAGAGGTGCCCGGGTCTATATCCGTGTGCCGAAAAAAGGGCAGAAGGAAAAGCTGGTGGAGCTGGCGGAAAAAAATGCCCGCCTGGTGCTGGAAAAGGACAGAGAGCGCATCAAAAGGGAAGAGGCCAGGACTGTGGGCGCGGTGCGCCAGATCGCGGACTGGCTTGACCTGCCTGTGCTGGACCGCATGGAGGCCTTTGATATTTCCAACATCAGCGGATTTGAAAATGTGGGCTCCATGGTGGTTTATGAAAAAGGAAAGCCCAAGCGCAGCGACTACCGTAAGTTCAAGATAAAAACCGTGGCGGGACCGGATGACTACGCCTGCATGAAAGAGGTGCTCACCAGACGCTTTACGCACGGTCTGGAAGAGGTCAGGGAGATGGAACAAAAGCAGCTTTCCGAGGAATTCGGCAGCTTTACGAAGTTCCCGGATCTGCTATTGATGGATGGCGGCAGAGGCCAGGTAAACATCGCGCTGCAGGTGCTTTCGGAGCTGGGCCTTTCCATTCCGGTCTGCGGCATGGTGAAGGATGATAATCACCGAACCCGTGGCCTGTATTATCACAATGTGGAAATTCCCATCGATCGAAGCTCAGAAGGATTCAAACTGATTACCAGAGTACAGGATGAGGCGCACCGTTTTGCCATTGAATATCACCGTTCCCTGCGCAGTAAGGATCAGGTGAAGAGTGTGCTGGACGAGATACCGGGGGTAGGACCTGCCCGCAGAAAGGCGCTGATGAAAGGCTTTACTTCTATTGAAGAGGTGCGCAGTGCGAGTGTCGAGGAGCTTTGTGAACAGGCGGATATTCCGATGAATGTGGCTCAGGAAATTTACGTTTTTTTCCATAAAAAAGATCAGGAACAGCCGGAAAATGGATAAATCAGCGGCAGGGGTGTGGGAAAATCTTTTTTTGACCTGAGGTTGCCCACAAAAGGATTCTGTGCTAAGATATCAGAAGAGCGATATGCCCTGTTTATTTGGTTAAAATATTGGAACTTGACTCTGAGCAGTTACCACATAACAACGAAAAAGGAGACGGGTATGGCAAGCATCAGTCTGACAAAAATCATTGACAAGATGAAACTGGAAAACCTGACACCGGAAATTCCGGTGAAGGGCATTAAGATTACGCAGCCGGATATCAACAGACCGGCGCTGCAGATGGCTGGATATTTTGAGCATTTTGAAGCGAGCAGACTGCAGATCATTGGATTTGTGGAATATTCCTATATCGGAAGCATGCCGGAAGAGCAGGAGAAGGAGATACTGGAGAAGCTGTTTTCCTATCCGATCCCCTGTATCGTTTTCTGCCGGGAACTTCATCCGGACGAGCTGTTCCGCAAGATGGCGATTGAAAAGGGAATTCCGCTTTTGATGACGAAGAAGGCGACCAGCGCATTTACGGCAGAGATCATTCGCTGGATGAACGTGAAGCTGGCTCCCTGCATTTCCGTACACGGCGTTCTGGTTGATGTTTTCGGTGAAGGCGTTCTGATCACCGGTGAGAGCGGAATCGGTAAATCCGAGGCGGCTCTGGAACTGATCAAGAGAGGACATCGTCTGGTAACCGATGACGTGGTGGAGATCAGAAAGGTCAGCGAAGACACGCTGGTTGGTACTGCTCCGGATATTACAAAGCATTTTATCGAACTGCGCGGTATCGGTATTATTGATGTAAAGGCATTGTTCGGTGCATCCAGCGTCAGAGAAACACAGAACATCGATCTGGTCATCCGTCTGGAGGAATGGGACAAAGATAAAGAATACGACAGACTGGGTCTGGAACAGGAATATACAGAATATCTGGGCAATAAGGTGGTATGTCACAACATTCCGATCCGTCCGGGACGAAATCTGGCCGTTATCTGCGAATCTGCGGCGGTAAACCATCGTCAGAAGAAGATGGGATACAATGCGGCACAGGAACTTTATACCCGTGTACAGAATTCTCTTGCCCGCAGAAGAGAAGAGGAAGAAGACGACGAATAAGAATTGCAGCGGCTTGAGCAAAGGCCGAAGAATATAAAATGTAAATCAGGAGGAAAAACAAAATGGCTACATATTGTTTTGGCGTTGATGTTGGCGGAACAACCGTAAAACTGGGACTTTTCAGAGTAGATGGAGAACTTCTGGACAAGTGGGAAATTCCTACTGTGACCGCGGACGGCGGTAAGCAGATCCTTCCCGATGTTGCGGACAGCATTCTCAAAAAGATGGAAGAACGCGGAATTGAACGGGAAGATGTTGTGGGTGTTGGTATCGGCGCACCCGGCCCCATCGATTCCGAAGGTACTGTATATAAGGCTGTAAATCTGGGCTGGGGCATCTTCAGCCTGAAGAAAGAGCTTCAGACTCTTTTAAACATTCCTGTAGAAGCGGGAAATGATGCCAACGTGGCAGCGCTGGGCGAAATGTGGAAAGGCGGCGGTCAGGGTTACGGGAATGTAATCATGATAACGCTGGGAACCGGTGTCGGCGGCGGCATTATCGTGGAGGGCAAAATGGTTGCCGGCTCCACCGGCGCGGGCGGCGAAATCGGCCATATGCATGTGAATGATGAAGAAACCATTCCCTGTAACTGCGGAAACTACGGATGTCTGGAGCAGTATGTATCCGCAACCGGAATTTCCTGCATGGCGAAGGAAAAACTGGCTGCAAGCGACAAATCCAGCGTTCTGCGCGGCACAGAGGTAACCGCAAAGGATGTTTGGGATGCGGTTAAGGAAGGGGATGCGCTGGCCCTTGAAGTGGCAGAAGAGTTCGGAAGAATTCTTGGAAAAGCGGCAGCATCCATTGCCACTGTGGTAAATCCTGAGATTTTTGTTATCGGCGGCGGCGTTTCCAAAGCGGGAAGCATCCTGATCGATTACATTCAGAAGTATTATCAAAAATATGCATTTACCGGCTGCCGCGGTGCCCTGTTCGCACTTGCCAAGCTGGGAAATGATGCAGGAATCTACGGCTCTGCAAAGCTGGTGCTGGAATAAAAAGCGCGCAGGGAAAAGAAACAGCAGGTTGTGTATGACGGCCAGGCATAAAGAAGCCGATGTCGGCATAGGATAAAACAGAAAAAACGGGTCGTTCGGATTGGGAATGACAAAAAATAAAACCGCCTGAATTCATTTCAGGCGGTTTTGGAAATGGGTGACAAAGATTGAGCAGAGCGCTGAAGGAATTTTTTGAAACAATATTGCCACAGGATCATATTCGGATGGAAGAGCCAATGGACAGGCACAGCACCTTTCACATCGGAGGACCGGCAGAATGCTTTATCACGGTGGATACCATAAAACAGCTGGGAGCGGTGCTTTCCTATCTGCAAAAGACGGAGTGGGACTTCTTTATCCTCGGAAACGGAAGCAATCTCCTGGTGGGAGATCGGGGATACAGAGGCGTAATCATTCAGCTGGGAACAGATTTTAACGGTATAGAAGTAAATGGCAGTGAAGTGACGGCCGGGGCCGGGGCGCTGCTTGGCAGCATTGCGAAGGAAGCGCTGGAGGCAGGGCTGACCGGCTTTGAGTTTGCGGCGGGAATTCCCGGAACATTGGGCGGTGCAGTGCGGATGAATGCAGGTGCCTATGGCGGCGATATGAATCAGGTGGTGGAAAGTGTTGATGTGATGGGCTATGACGGAGAAATTCTGACACTCGACAATGCCACAATGGAATTCGGCTATCGAACCAGCGCAATTAAAGACAGACCTTATGTGGTTCTTAGCGCAAAACTCAGACTTTCGCCCGGAAATAAAGAAGAAATTGCAGAAACGATGCGGAATCTGGCAAAACAGCGCAGAGACAAACAGCCTCTGGAATTTCCGAGTGCGGGAAGCACTTTTAAGCGTCCGGAAGGATATTTTGCCGGCAAGCTGATCATGGATGCGGGGCTGGCCGGAAAGACCTGCGGCGGCGCTCAGATATCGGAAAAACACTGCGGTTTTGTGATCAATCAGGGGAATGCCACTGCGGCTGATGTGGCACAGCTGATATCGGAAACCCAGGAAACTGTTCAGGATAAATTTGGAGTCACTCTCGAACCGGAAGTGATCTTTCTGGGAGACTTTTAGGATGAGATTTGTAATTGTGACCGGCATGAGCGGCGGCGGTAAAAGTACCGCCATGCGGCTGCTGGAGGATATGGGATTTTACTGCGTGGACAACCTGCCGGTGGAGTTGATTGACAAGTTCATGGAGCTGTTGACCACGCCGAATACGGAAATTTCAAAAGTTGCGCTGGGCGTGGATGTGCGGACGGATCAGTCTTTTTTAAAGACAGAGAAAATTCTGCGCATGTTAAGGCAGAACGGTATGGTTTTTGAAGTGTTGTTCATGGACGCTTCGGACAGCGTGCTGCTGAAACGCTACAAGGAAAGCAGACGTGTACATCCTCTCTGTACGGGAGAAACCATACGTCTGGAGCAGGGAATTGCAAAAGAACGGGAAATTTTGCGGCAGGTTAAGAAAGATGCCGATTATGTGATAGATACTTCCAAGATGCTGACCAGAGAACTGAAAGCGGAACTGGATCGTATTTTTTTAAAAAATGAGGAATATAACAGCCTGATTATCAATATACTTTCTTTTGGATTCAAGCATGGTATTCTGGCGGATGCGGACCTTGTGTTTGACGTGCGTTTTCTGCCGAATCCTTTTTATATAGATGAACTGAAATATCTGACAGGAAATGACAGAGGAGTTCAGGACTATGTCATGAGCTTTCCGGAGGCGGAGGTTTTTCTGGACAAGCTGACGGATCTGTTGGATTTTCTGATTCCCAATTATATCAAAGAGGGAAAATATCAGCTGGTCATCGGAATCGGCTGTACCGGAGGCAAACACAGGAGCGTTACGCTGGCAAACGAATTGTACAGAAGATTGAAAAATCACGGAGCCGGATATGGCGTAACTTTAAATCACAGGGATATTTAAGATGTCTTTTTCATCAAAGGTTAAGGAAGAGCTGCAAAGGCACATTAGTCCTGCCAGACATTGCCAATTGGCGGAACTGGCGGCAATTTTGCACTTTTGCGGGAGCATAGGCAGTGCAAAAGCTGGCAATTTTCTACAAATTAAGGCGGAAAACGTTTTGCTTGTGAGAAAATGCTTTACATTGTTACAAAAAACGTTTAATATGAGTACGGAAACGCAAGTCCACCATGAAGGTCAAAATGGCGGTTATTCTATCAGAATTGAAGATCAGGATCTTGTAAAGCGGATTCTGCAGGGAACAAAGTTTTTAGATGGAGAAGGAAAGTTCTGGTGCGGTGATGAGAATGCAGCAGTGGGGCTGAGGGAACCGGTAAACAGGATGGTCATTAAGAATTCCTGTTGTCAGAGAGCATTTCTTCGGGGGGCTTTTTTAGCTGCAGGTTCCATGAGTGATCCGGAAAAGGGCTATCATCTTGAGATTGTCTGCAGCCTAGAATCTCAGGCACTGCAGTTACAGTCGCTGTTGGCTGATTTTGAAATTGATGCCCGTATCGTGATCCGGAAGAAATATTTTGTTGTTTACATCAAAGAAGGTTCCGGTATCTCTGATTTCCTGAATGTAATTGAGGCGCATGTAGCGCTGATGGAATTTGAAAATTCCAGAGTAGTCCGTGACGTGCGCAATACCGTTAATCGCCGCGTCAATTGTGAGACCGCCAATATCACCAAGACTGTGACGGCGGCAAGTCGGCAGCTGGAAGATATTATGCTGCTGCAGGAGAAATACGGATTTGAGAATTTACCGGTGAATTTGCGTGAGATGGCTGAGGTGAGGCTGGAGCATCCGGATGCCCCATTAAAAGAGCTGGGCGCTTATCTGGACCCACCGGTCGGCAAATCTGGTGTGAATCATCGTTTGCGGAAATTAAGTGAACTGGCAGACAGCATCAGGTCATAAAAGGAGGATAAATTATGAAACAAAAGGCTGTGACAATCAAGCTGGAGCAGGGTCTTGAGGCAAGACCGGTAGCAATGCTTGTACAGGTGGCAAGCAAACATAGCAGTACTGTGTATCTGGAGACCGAAGGAAAAAAAGTGAATGCGAAGAGCATTATGGGTATGATGAGCCTTGGCCTTGACAGCGGTGAGATGGTAACCGTTATTGCAGACGGCCCGGACGAAGAAGAAGCTGTAGCAGATATGGCAGATTACCTTTGCGGTAAAAACTAACGACGAATGAGAAGGGGCATTGAAAACAATGCTCCTTTTTTGCGCTATAAGGCAGAGGAATAAAGAGTGACAGGCAGTTTTCGTGCTTGCACGAAAAACTGCCTGTCACTCCTTATTCCGAGCTACGCGAACCCGAAAACGCTCTGCGTTTTCGGGTCTGCCTTATTAAGCGGGGGCCATGGCGCAAAAAAGGGCCCTGGAGTGCGTTCGTTTTTAGAGGAGTAAGAATGGATAAGAAACTTCTTTTTATATATAACCCCAAAGCGGGCAAAGGTCAGATCAGGAATAATCTTCTGGATATTATTGACGTTTTTGTGAAGGCCGGTTATGAGGTGACTGCTCGTCCAACGCAGTATGCGGGAGAAGCAGTGGAAATTGCCGCGGGAAAAACGGCAAAATACGATCTTGTGGTGTGCAGCGGAGGTGACGGCACGCTGGATGAAGTGGTGACGGGCATCATGAAGAGCGTTCGCAGAAGGCCGATCGGGTATATTCCCGCAGGGAGTACCAATGATTTTGCAAATAGCCTGCAAATACCGAAGAATATGAAGCAGTCAGCTGAGGTAGCAGTCAGCGGGAAAATGTTTGCCTGCGATGTAGGTTCCTTTAATGAGAATACATTCGTGTACATTGCGGCCTTTGGACTTTTCACAGATGTTTCTTATGAAACAAAGCAGGAAGTGAAAAATGTGCTGGGGCATATGGCATATCTGTTGGAGGGAGTGAAAAAACTGGCGAGTGTGAAATCCTATCACTTAAAGATCACCACCGAGGATACCGTTATAGAAGATGATTTTTTATACGGGATGATTACCAACTCCATGTCAGTGGGCGGATTTAAGGGCATTACCGGAAAATTCGTCGATCTCAGCGATGGCGTATTTGAGGTGACCCTGATCAAGCGGCCCAAGAGTCTGGAGGATTTAAACCAGATTATCGGGGCATTGACTCTGAAAGATATTGATGCCGCACAGATGTACTGTTTTAAGACGTCTCTGTTAAAAATTGAATCAGAAGAGGATGTTGCATGGACGCTGGATGGAGAGTTTGGCGGACGGCATACGGACGTTATCATCGAAAATCAGAAGCAGGCATTGCACATTATGGTGCCCGGAGAAGATACGGCCGTAGAGGAAAATGAATTCCAGGAGCCGGCTGAAAACAGGGAAAAACATCTTCAGGAGCCGGTTGAAAGTCCTGAACTGTTATGAGAATCGAGTTTTTTTGTGAAAAATTTATCGTTGCCGTATTTCCTTTTTAGACAAGATAGGTTATAATAAGAACGATTGGAAACAATACAGCTGTCAAATTATGATGTGCTGTAAAGAATAATCATTTATGGAGGTAATTGAAATGTTAGTATCCGCTACAGAAATGCTTCAAAAAGCAAAAGCTGGTCACTATGCAGTTGGCCAGTTCAACATTAACAACCTTGAATGGACAAAGGCTATCCTGTTAACTGCACAGGAACTGAATTCCCCTGTTATCCTGGGCGTATCCGAAGGCGCAGGCAAATACATGGCTGGTTACAAGACCGTTGTTGGTATGGTTAAGGGCATGATCGAAGAACAGAACATCACTGTTCCCGTTGCTCTGCATCTGGATCACGGCTCCTACGATCACTGCTACAAGTGTCTGGAAGCTGGTTTCTCTTCCATCATGTTTGACGGTTCTCACTACTCCATCGAAGAAAACGTTGCTAAGACTACTGAGCTGGTTAAGGCTGCTCATGCAAAGGGCGTTTCCATCGAAGCTGAAGTTGGTTCCATCGGCGGCGAAGAAGACGGCGTTATCGGTATGGGCGAGTGCGCTGATCCTAAGGAATGTAAGGCAATTGCAGATCTGGGCGTAGATTTCCTGGCAGCAGGTATCGGCAATATTCATGGTAAATATCCTGCAAACTGGGCTGGTCTTTCTTTCGAAACTCTGGATGCTATCCAGCAGCTGACCGGTGATCTTCCTCTGGTTCTTCATGGCGGCACAGGTATTCCTGCTGACATGATCAAGAAGGCAATCTCTCTGGGCGTTGCTAAGATCAACGTTAACACAGAGTGTCAGCTTTCCTTCGCAGCAGCTACCAGAGAGTATATTGAAGCTGGTAAGGATCAGCAGGGCAAGGGTTATGACCCTCGTAAGCTGTTAGCTCCTGGCTTCGAAGCTATCAAAGCTACTGTTAAAGAGAAAATGGAACTGTTCGGTTCTGTTGGCAAGGCTTGAGAATCATAAGCTGTGTCATAATATGATGACTGTGGGGAACCCCATCAGTTTGAAATTTGCATAACGCGAAAACTTTGTATCCGGAGGCTTTGCCCTCCGGATATTTTTGTTCGAGTTTTACCCTGGGAACATTCCTGCTTTGCAGCTTCTTTTTCAAATGATTTCTGCATAATATGGTAGCGTGAATTTGGAGCAGGCGCAGGAGTGTGATTGTATGCAGGAATTTATTGTTTCCGTGATGAATCATTATGGATATGCGGGTGTTTTTATGCTGATTCTGGCAGAGAATCTGTTTCCGCCGATTCCGTCGGAGGTTATTCTACCTTTCAGCGGTTTTATGACAACATACACCAATATGACTGTATGGGGTGTAGTCTTTTTTTCTACAATCGGTTCAACTCTGGGAGCGTTGATTCTGTATGGTATCGGAACTTTGCTTTGCATGTCAAGGCTGGAAAAAATAATGGACAGCAGGGTATGCCGTATATTGGGGTTTCAAAAGGAAAAGATAAAAAAGACGATGGGATGGTTTGAAAAGAAAGGAATGGCAGCCGTTTTGCTTGGTCGCTGTGTGCCGATGATACGGAGTCTGATTTCCATCCCGGCAGGAATGGCAAAAATGAAGATACTGACATTTTTGCTTTACACAGTGATCGGCAGTACAATCTGGAATCTGGCACTGGTATCACTTGGGGCCGCACTGGGGGCGTCATGGGGGTATATTCAGGAATGGATCTCTGCATATTCTGAAATGACAGGAACTGTTTTGAAAATAGTATTTTTTGCCTGGATAGGATGGAAATTGATTCGAAATCTTCTGAAAAGGCGTTCATAATTTATTCATATTTCTTTAACGGAATGTTTTTTTCGATTACATGCTTTCGTCACTTTCGTTTTCTATACTAAGACCATAAGATGAAGCAAGGAAAACAAAAAAGATTTCAACGCAACTTTTTAAATAGCTTTTTCATAATAAATGCCAGGCAACACCAGGTTGTCTGGCATCCTCCCTTTTTATGGGGCTATTACTTTTGGAGATAATTAATTTATTTTAGAAATCAAGTGTTCTAAAATAGCATCTTACTTTGTGAGGGATGCTATTTTTTGCTTTTCTACGTATAATATATTATAAATGTTGACGTACGTTATTGCGTACGTTATAATGGAGTTAACAGAAAGAGAGGAGTGATATCATGACTGCTATTAGTGTGACCAGAGCGAGGGAAAATATTTACCAGCTTTTGTCTGACGTAAATACCAGTAATCAGCCCATTACCATCACCAACAATCGCGGAAAGAATGCCGTTCTTATTTCTGAGGATGATTGGAACGCGATACAAGAGACGTTATATCTTAATTCCATTCCTGGAATGACAGAATCTATTATTAAAGGCGGGAATTCTCCTTTAGAGGAATGCTTATCTGAAGATGAGGTGGAATGGTAAGTGTACAGAATTGTATATGAAAAACAGGCTGCCAAAGACATTAAAAATCTGAAATCTGCCGGACTGGACAGAAAAGCTAAAGAACTGATTGAGGTTATAAGAAATAATCCTTTTCAGGATCCACCGCCATATGAAGGGCTGGTAGGAAATCTGCAGGGATATTTTTCGAGGAGAATCAACATACAGCATAGACTTGTATATCAAGTGTATGCTGATCAGAGTACTTTTGATGGAATTGAATATGAAGGAACTGTAAAAATCATCCGTATGTGGACGCATTATGATGGTTTAAGGTAAGCAAGTATGTCGGTATACTTTTTGTACAAAGATGGCGCTCAGGGGAATGAATCCAAAAGTGCTGCAAGAAAAAATGAGACTCTGAAATTAATGGGGCAACACCAGGTTGTCTGGCATCCTCCCTTTTTATGGAAAAATAATTTCGCTGCTATAGCAGTCAGAAATATTACGTAATCAATAAACGTCCGGCGTTGACACCGGACGTTTATTTTATGAATAGATTTTGTGCAGGCGGTCAGCGGCATTAAATATTCTTTGCAGCTTCTTCCTGTCTCTTTTTATAATTTGTAACGCAGCGCTGGATTCTGTCATTGGGATCGAGAAGATCGCTGATGGAAACATCATGATTTAAAGTATCGATGATGTAAGCGATATATTTGCTCATGTCACAATTTACATACCATTCTCTCTCAAGCAGTTCGGGAGACTGATAAATCAGATTGGTGGTCAGCACACGGTCGATATATCCGTCTTTATGCGCTTTGTCGAATTTCTCAAGGCCGTTTGTGAAAAGTCCAAAGGTGGTGCAAATGAAAATCTTGCGTGCTCCGCGCTGCTTTAATGCTTTTGCCACATCAAGAACGCTTTCGCCGGAGGAGATCATGTCATCAATGATAATCATGTCTTTTCCTTCCACACTGGTACCAAGGAATTCGTGAGCAACGATCGGGTTGCGGCCATTGACAATTCTGGTGTAGTCTCTTCTCTTATAGAACATACCCATGTCAAGGCCGAGCACGTTTGCAATGTAGATCGCTCGGCTCATACCGCCTTCGTCAGGGCTGATTACCATCATGTGATCAGAGTCGATCTGCAGATCGGGCTCAGCTTTCAGCAGGTTCTTAATGAACTGATATGCGGGCTGTATTGTTTCAAAGCCGTTTAACGGAATTGCATTCTGTACTCTGGGATCATGAGCATCGAATGTGATGATATTATCTACGCCCATCTTTACCAGTTCCTGCAGAGAGATTGCACAGTCTAAGGATTCGCGGGAGGAGCGCTTGTGCTGTCTGCTTTCATAAAGGAAAGGCATGATGACGGTGATTCTTCTGGCTTTACCTCCAACAGCAGCGATAATACGCTTTAAATCCTGATAATGGTCATCGGGGGACATGTGGTTTTCGTGTCCGCAGAGGGAATAGGTCTCGCTGTAATTGGTAACGTCTACCAACAGATAGAGGTCGGAACCGCGGACGGATTCCATAATAACGCCCTTGCCTTCGCCGGAGCCAAAACGCGGAACTTTGCTCTTTATAATATAGGAATCTCTCTGATATCCCTGAAAAGCAAGGCTTGTCTTGTGCTGGCTTTCGCGTTCGGTTCTCCACTTCTCAAGATAATCATCAATTTTAGCGGCCATGGATTCACAGCCTCTCAACGGAATAATTCCAAGTGAACCAACGGGAATAGTTTCCAGATCTCTGGTTTCTTCGCGTACAGTCATGAAAAATAATCCTCTCTTTCTGACATTCAGTTTCGGGAAAGTGCGCCCGGCACCTTCCTGTACATACGGATATCCGGACCGGTCAGTTTGCAGAATTCAAAGTTGCTGGTAATTCTGGAAAAAATTCGATCCTGATATCTGTTTCTGCAGTCTTCCAATGATAAATTAGTTGATATAATGATAGATTTTTTTCGGAGCAGACGCTCATTTAACAGTGTGAAAAAGTGAGACAAGGTAAACGCGGATGCTGTTTCTGTCCCGAGGTCATCGATAACCAGTAAGTCACAGCTGTAAAGGTCGCCGAAAAGGGAGGCCATTTCCTCCTGGGTTTTAAAATTGTAGGCATTGCGGGCAAGTGTATCAAAAAGATTCGCCGCGCTGAAATAGATGACAGAGCAGCCATTTTCGATGCATTCCTTGGCAATACAATTGGAAAGGAAGGTCTTCCCCGTACCCACTGTACCATAAAAGAAGAGATTTTGGTAGCTTGTTTTGAAATTAGATGCAAATTTTTTGCATTTTTCGACATTGTTCCGATAGGAAACAAGCGAATCTCCCTCAAAATAGGCGTAGGAGAGCGTGCTGAAGTTCTCTTTTTCCAAAATCTGCTTCAAATTGGACTGTTCATAAAGGAGCGCGATTTCTGCCTGACGAAAGCAGTGGCATTTCTGACCATTGATATAACCGGTGTCTTTGCAGTCGGGACAGTCATATACAGGCTGCAGAAAATTTTCCGGATAGCCGTTTTCAACGAGCAGGCGTGCACGGTCCAGAGAAAGCTCATGGAGTTTTTCTTTCAGGGTTTTGAGCGCATTGTCATCTCCGGCAAGCATTTTTCGTCCCTGGGCAACAGAAACGGAGGCTACGGATTCATCAATTTGCTGATAGCCGGCAATGGTTTTGTAGATATGGCGGAGACGCTCCTCCCTTAAATGGCGGTTGCGCGTCTGGCGCTCTTCATACTGGCGCATGATAAAATTATATTGAGAAACTGTTAATGCCACGTCAATTCTCCTGTAATATGAAAATCATTAGGTTCAGCCTTTCAGCAATTCCTTTTCCAGTGCATCAAAATCGTAGTTGGAATGCATGAAGCGATTGTATTCGGCGGTGGAGCCGGTGCGCGCCGGTTTGGCCGCCTTGTCCCGCTGATGGGAAATATCCAGTCCCGAAATATCGGAGACATGATGAACGCCGGCCTTATACCAGGCTTCCAGAATCCGGTCCGCGTAAGCAAAACGGTGCTTATCCGTTGCCAGAACAGTGCGTCCGCAGGCTTCCAGAATTATGTCGAGCTCAAAGCCGAAATCTTTGGTCCAACGCTGGATATAGGCAATTTCATTTTTAGCGGGTGAGCTTGTCTTACCAAGAGCATTCATGATGGAATAAACTGATTTATCATAGCGTGAAGCCTGTTTTTCCGCTTCGGCAGGAGTGGTGACACCGGCCTCTGCCCAGCCGATTGCTACCTTTTCTATATAGCGGAAATCGCGTTTGCCGCGCTCGACACAATACTGCAGAAGATAATCAATCAGATCATCGGAAAAATGCAGTCTGTCTGAGAAAAACAGGATAGATTTCATATCATTAGGGGTCAGGGTACGGCCCAGGTACTGTTCTGCTACAAAGAAAAGCTGGGCGGTATTTTCCTGGTCACCAAATGCCTTCAGCTGGTCTGCAGTATAAAGCGGCTTCTCATAGGGAGAAGAGATCGTCTGATGAGACATTACGGTGATTGTTCTTGCGGGTACCTGCAGGGACTGTGCAGAAACTGTATCCTGCTGGTTCTTCTTTGAAGATAACGTGCACAGACGAATGCCGGCAAGGCTTTTATCAGCAGCATATTCCAGAGAAAGCACCTGACATTTTTCCCAGTAACAGAGTGCGCGCATGACGTCTTTCTCTGTGTGATTAAATTTGTCAGCGATGTCGGAGATGCTGATATCTTCGTGCGCCTGGAGCATACGAAGCAGATAGAGATATATCTTAAGTTGTGCATCATTGGCATCTTTCATGTAATCATCTATAAAAATATTGGAAAGGATGGTAACGTCGGTGCTTCCATCGCTGACTAAGGTAATGCTGCCCATGGTGTTTCCTGCTTTCTATGTTATGTAATGCTGCGTTTTTGAGGAGAAGCAGCGCCTATTCATAAAGGGATCTTCTCGAACGCTTCGCTTTTTAAAAAGTAGCGCAACAATATAAAGGAACCTTTGCAACCGCTGCGCTTGTTGCAAAGTAGCGCCTATCAAAAAGGAACCTTCTCGAACGCTTCGCTTTTCGAGAAACAGCGCCTATCAAACAGGAACCTTCTCGAACG
>JAFUMV010000001.1 GCA_017482485.1 Lachnospiraceae bacterium | reverse complement strand
CAATGACTGGAGTACCCGCCATCGTCTTTTTGATATGACGGAATACTATAATAAAGTCAGTGAGATCAAAAAGCATTGGCTGGTTGCTTAATACAAGCATATTTAACCGAAAGGAATTTACACACAAAAAAGGACTTGACTGTATATGCGATCGAGACTACCGAAAATACCCCGATTTCAAGTCAAAATCATTTAAAAATACAGGGGAGAGGGTATATGGAAGCAAATTTTCCGGAAAGACCCCGGAAAAGCCCATAAATACGGGGTATTTTTGAGAAATTTGAATGTATATACCCCCTGAAGGCAGCTAAACCTGGCAAAACACGCTATTTGGGGGTATTTTAGCAGAAAAAAACTGTATATACCCCGGGACTGCAATTATGAACCATATTGGCCGGCAATTTCTGCGGGACTTCCAGCCATGCCATTCATAAGCCTGCTTTCGCCGGCTTATTTCATGTCGGGCTTGCGCCCTATAGATCAGGGGATGAAAGGCGCTCTTTGGGAGCAAGCTCCCACGAGCACCTTTCATCCCCTGATCTGCATGGCTTAATGAAATCATATGAACCGCATTTTCTTCACTGTCTGTACAAATTCCTGATTGTTTCTCGTCTTTGCAAACAGGTCCAGAATCTTGTCCACCGCTTCGTCGGACTTCATGCCGTTAAGCGCACGGCGCACGATATTGATCGCCTCCATTTCTTCGGCAGAAAGAAGCAGGTCTTCTCTTCTCGTGCTGGTCTTTGGAATGTCGATTGCAGGAAAAAGACGTTTTTCGGAAAGCTTTCTGTCCAGCACCAGTTCCATGTTGCCGGTACCCTTGAATTCCTCGTAGATGACATCATCCATCTTGGAACCGGTATCCACCAGTGCTGTTGCCAGGATGGTCAGGCTTCCGCCCTCTCTCATATTGCGGGCTGCACCGAAAAACCGCTTGGGCATATGAAGAGCCGCCGGATCAATACCACCGGAAAGCGTACGGCCGCTGGGCGGTACTACCAGGTTATAGGCACGGGTCAGTCTGGTGATGCTGTCTAACAGAATCATGACGTCCTTCTTATGTTCTACCAGGCGCTTTGCACGCTCGATTACCATTTCGGAAACTCTCTTGTGATGTTCGGGAAGCTCATCAAAAGTGGAATAAATAACCTCCACATTCGGTCCTTCCACCGTCTCTCTCATATCCGTTACTTCTTCCGGACGTTCATCAATCAGAAGAATGATCAGATGCATATCGGGATAATTCTTCTTGATGGACATCGCCACTTCTTTTAATAAGGTTGTTTTTCCGGCTTTCGGAGGAGAAACAATCATACCTCTCTGTCCCTTACCGATGGGGCTTAACAGGTCAGTGATGCGCATTGCAACGCTGGAACCGTATTTTTCCAATTTCAGACGGCTGTCCGGGAAAATAGGAGTCATGTCTTCAAAATTATATCTGCGGCTTGCAACCTCAGGCGTGTAGCCATTGATCGTCTTTACATATAATAATGCCGCGAATTTCTCGTTCTGGGTCTTCACTCTCGTATTGCCGACCAGAATATCGCCGGTTTTTAAGCCGAAACGTCTGATTTGGCTGGGAGCCACATAAATATCATTTTCACCGGGCATATAATTGGCTGAACGAATAAAGCCGTAGCCATCGGGCATAACTTCCAGAATGCCGTCCACAGTAACACCGCTGTCCAGTTCTGCCGGGAACTTATCATCTTCCGCATTCATGGTGGGAGCCGTTCCTCTGTTATAGGGGCTGTTATAACGGGCATCCGGATTGCGGTTTACCACTACCTTGGACTTATTTTCCCTGCTGCCGTTATTTCCTTCTCCACGTGCAGGCCGCTGCTCCCGGCCCTGCTCCTGCTGATCATTTTTCTCATATTCACGCTTTGACTGTTCCTTTGCAGGCTGTTCACGAACCGCTTCTTCCCTGTTCTCCTGCTGCAGCGCCTTCTCATAAACAGCAGTTGCTTCGCTGTCCTTTACAGCCGCTTTTTCGTCTTCGGCAGCTGCATTATTCTGAACCACCACGTCTTCTGCCGTCGCTTCTTGCTTTTTTGCAGCCGCTTTCTCCTTCTCATCCAGTGCCAGCATTGCTTCGATCACTTCTGCTTTCTTCATGGTGGAAATGCCTTTTAAGCCTCTGGATTTCGCAATTTCTTTCAGGTCATGTACCGCTAAAGATTCATATTTTTCTTTCATCATTTTTCTTCTCCTTCTGACAACCTTTATTTCATATCTTCCTTGGGACTTTAGTCGAAAAGCGTAACCTGCATACCATAAACAGTTACGAATTATACACTCGATGTGCCATAGATTTCCGATTGTATGGAGTATTCAGCCAGAGTAGCGCAGATAGCTTCTACAGTACTCACAATATATTGGTATTATACTACAACCTCTTTTAAATAGAAAGTTCTTTTTTTTCTTGATTCGCAAAAATAAATATTATATGATAAAGCTGGCGTTAAAAATGATTACTGAGAGCAAAAGCAGCAGTAACGAAAAATGCGCAAACACAGAAAAGAAAGCAGGAGATACTCATGACAAATCAGGAAAAAGCTTTACAGCTTCACGAAGAATTACACGGAAAACTGGAAACCGTTTCCAAAATCCCGGTAAAGACAAGAGCTGATCTGGCCCTCGCCTATACCCCCGGCGTAGCGGAACCCTGCAAGGTGATTGCAGAGGACAAATCCAAAGCTTATGTATATACAATGAAAGCCAACACCGTAGCCGTTGTTTCTGACGGTTCCGCCGTTTTAGGACTTGGCAATATCGGTCCCGAAGCAGCAATGCCCGTCATGGAAGGCAAGGCTGTTTTATTCAAGGAATTCGGCGGTGTCAATGCCGTGCCGATCTGCCTGGATACTCAGGATCCGGAAGAAATCATCAAGGCGGTAACCTGGCTGGCTCCGGGATTTGGCGGCATCAATCTGGAAGACATCAGCGCCCCCCGCTGCTTCGAAATCGAGGAACGTTTAAAAGAGATTCTGGACATTCCCGTATTCCATGACGATCAGCACGGAACCGCTATTGTTGTTTTGGCAGGCATCATCAACGCTCTGAAAGTAGTTGGCAAGAAAAAGGAAGAATGCCATATCGTTGTAAACGGTGCAGGCAGCGCAGGCGTTGCCATCACCCGTCTGCTTCTCACCTACGGTTTCCCCGATATTGTGATGTGCGACAAGTCCGGCATTCTCTGCGAAGGCGCAGAGGGCTTAAACTGGATGCAGGAGAAAATGGTCAAGCTGACCAATCTCACTCATAAAACAGGCTCATTGGCAGACGCCATGAAAGGAGCCGATATTTTCATCGGCGTTTCCGCTCCCGGCATCGTATCCGAAGAAATGGTTGCCTCCATGAATAAAGACGCCATCCTCTTTGCCATGGCAAATCCGGTTCCCGAAATCATGCCCGATCTTGCCAAGAAGGCAGGCGCAAAGGTTGTGGGTACAGGCCGCAGCGATTTTCCCAACCAGGTAAATAACGTTGTTGCTTTCCCCGGCATTTTTAAAGGTGCACTGGAAGGCCATGCCAAACAGATCACGGAAGAAATGAAGCTGGCCGCTGCAGCTGCCCTCGCTCAGCTCGTTCCGGAAGATAAGCTCAATGAAGACAACATTCTGCCTGAAGCATTCGATCCTCAGGTTGCAGAAGTGGTTTCTCAGGCTGTAAAAAGCCACATCCGCTAAGATGGAGGATCAGATAGAAGTGTCCGACAAAGAGGCGGCGTCCACAGAAGAGGCAGCAAATGCTTTCTCCCAATGGCACGGAAAACCCTACTACTCTCTTGACGCCTGGTGCAAAAACACCTATGGCCGCAAGCTTTATAAGGCTGCGCTGGAATCCGGCTGCAGCTGTCCCAACAGGGATGGCACGCTGGGTTATGGGGGCTGTATCTTCTGTTCTGCCGGCGGAAGCGGCGATTTTGCAGCTCCGTTTGGGGATTCTGTCAGGACACAGCTCGACCAGGCAAAACAGCTTTTGGGCCGCAAATGGCTGAATGCTTTAACCAGTGACGGAGCATCAGAATCGGATGCTCCTGTTCTGATTGCTTACTTTCAATCTTATACCAACACCTACGGTGATCCTGCCCGTCTGCACGCTCTTTTTTCACAGGCGCTGGACCAGCCCGATGTGGCCGGAATTTCCATCGGAACCAGACCCGATTGTCTGCCCGAAGAAATTCTGACCATGCTGGATGCCCTGAAGGCTTCCCATCCGGACAAATTTGTATGGATCGAGCTTGGGCTGCAGACCATCCATGACCGGACGGCTAAGTTGATTCACCGGGGATATCCAACCGCAGTTTTTGAACAGGCCATGAAAAAACTTAAGCACCATCAGATTCCGGTCATCGTTCACA
Organism: Lachnospiraceae bacterium; assembly: GCA_017482485.1. Lineage (GTDB taxonomy): Bacteria > Bacillota > Clostridia > Lachnospirales > Lachnospiraceae > Gallintestinimicrobium. The sequence continues at coordinate 60,205 of JAFUMV010000001.1, read as the reverse complement.
CCATACTCGGGCTTCCCGGCGAGACCAGAGAGGATGTACTTGCCACTATACAGGCGCTCAATCACCAAAAACCTTTTGGCATCAAACTGCAGCTGCTCCATTTTTTAAAAGGAACCGCTCTTGGCGATCTCTATGAAAAAGGGGAAGTAGCTGCACTCACCAAAGAAGAATATCTGGAACTGGTTACGGACTGCATCGCAGCGCTCGATCCTTCCATCTGTATTCACCGCATCACCGGCGACGGACCGAAAGAACTACTTCTGGCTCCGCGTTTTTCACTCAATAAAAGAGATGTTTTAAACAGTATCCATGCGCTTCTGAAAAAGAAGGGCATCCACCAGGGAAAAGGAGTATCAATATGACCCAGGAACCCTTAACGCTCTATAAACTCATCGTACTTTATCTGCTGAACAAAGTTTCCTTTCCGCTCACCATCGCTCAGATCAGCGATCTTTTTCTGGAAAAGGAATACACCAGCTTTCTGACTCTGCAGCAGGTCATTCATGAACTGACCGAAGCGGGACTGATCAGTGCAAAGACACTGGTAAACCGTACTCATCTGCAGATCACGACTGAAGGGCGAGACACGCTTTCCTATTTTGAAAACAGAATCAGCGATGCCATCAAGGATGATATCAGTGATTATCTGAAAAAAAATGAGCTGGAAATGCGAAATGAGTCCTCCATCCAGAGCAATTATTACCGGACGGTGAACGGGGAGTTTGAGGCAGAGCTGACGGCAGCGGATAAAGACGTGAACCTGGTGACGGTAAAACTGACGGTACCCACAGAGGAACTGGCGATTTCCATCTGTGACAACTGGCAAAAACGCAATAAGGAAATTTATCAGTATCTGACAACGGAATTGTTCTAACCTTTGCAATTCGCAGGAGAATCGCAAAGTAGCGCAACAAAAAAGATCGCAGACCGCGATCTTTTTTGTTGCTTTTATATCCAGTCTTTAAAGACACAGGTCTGTATTTTATTCGGTTTGAGCAATTTCGTCCTTTGTTCGGTTGTTGTTCTCTTTTGCTTCTTTTTTAATTTTCTTAATGTGTTCCCGAATTTTAACTTCATAGCCGTTGCCGGAGGGTTTGTAGAACTCTTTTCCGGTCAATTCGTAGGGAAGATATTGCTGCTCCACATAGTTATTGGGGTAGTTGTGTGCGTATTTGTAGTCCAGTCCGTGTCCCAATTTAGCTGCTCCTTTGTAGTGTGCGTCCTGCAGATGAGGCGGAATCGGCAGATTGCCCGTGGCCGCTACAGTGTCCATGGCATCCCCGATGGCGCAGACTGCGGCGTTGCTTTTGGGGGCGCAGGCCACATAGGACGCCGCGTGCGCCAGAATGATCTGGGCCTCCGGCATACCGATGCGCTCTACGGCCAGAGAAGCCGCCACAGCCACCTGCAGCGCCTGAGGATCTGCATTTCCCACGTCCTCGGAAGCACAGATCATAATTCTTCTGGCAATAAACTTAATATCTTCACCGGCATAGAGCATCCGTGCCAGATAATAGACCGCCGCATCCGGATCGGAGCCCCGCATGCTTTTGATAAAAGCAGAAATCGTATCATAATGGTTATCGCCGGTTTTATCATACTTGATCACACGCTTCTGAATGCATTCCTGCGCCACATCCAACGTGATATGAATCTTCCCGTCCGCGCTTCTCTGAGTGGTCATGATCCCCAGCTCCACCGCATTCAATGCGTGTCTGGCATCTCCCCCCGCAATGTCAGAAAGAAATTCCAACGCGTCTTTTTCTATCACCGCATCATAGGCACCCATGCCGCGCTCCTTGTCATAGACCGCTCGATGAATCAGTTCTTTGATGTCTTCCTGAGACAGGGGCTTTAACTCAAAAATAATGGAGCGGGAAATCAAAGCGCCGTTCACTTCAAAATAAGGATTTTCCGTGGTTGCCCCGATTAAGATAATTGTGCCGTCTTCCACAAACGGAAGCAGATAATCCTGCTGTCCTTTGTTGAAGCGATGGATTTCATCAATGAACAGGATCGTCTTTTTTCCGTACATCCCCTGTAAATCCTTTGCCTTTTTGACCACATCCTCCATATCCTTTTTACCGGCCACCGTGGCGTTGATCTGTGTAAATTCGGCGCTGGTGGTATTTGCGATCACCTTGGCCAGGGTGGTTTTACCGGTTCCCGGCGGTCCGTAAAAAATGATTGAAGAAATTTTATCCGCCTTGATAGCACGATACAAAAGCTTATCTTTGCCGATGATGTGCTGCTGCCCTACCACCTCTTCCAGTGTCCGGGGACGCAGCCTTGCCGCCAGCGGCGATTCCTTCTCCTTGTTGGTTTCTCTCATAAAATCAAATAAGTCCATGGTTCCCTCATCATTTTCATTCTTATGTGAGCCGGCCTTTGTAAGCGAGCTTCCACGGCCACCTTTCTCACCTCATTCTGTATGGCTGACTGTAATCATGTTCGGCCACACCTGTTCCACCATTTCATCCGAATAGTTTGCATCCAGAAAGACTTCTATCACATTGTCCGCCTCCTGCCCCGCATTGCGCTCCACATAGCGCACCATCGCCGCCGCAGACAAAAGTGCGTCGCAGCACATGAGCACGATCACGGCCCAGGTCACCACCTTGGCCTGCAGGGCCGGCAGCTTTTCAATCCAGCCGCTGATCACCGGATAGCAGATTTTCACCCATACCACGGCCAACAGCCCCCAGAAAATGCAGTACAGAAGGTTGGTCCGCCCGCCGATGTTAAAGGGCATCTCGCTGTAATCCCAGAAGGTGGTTCCGAAAAACACTTCCGTGAACACGCTGCACAGATATTCGTAAACGCCGCCCAGCAATGCACCGGCCAGAAACACATACCTGTCCTGTTTTCCAGCAAGCCTCTGCAGCACCACGGTCAAAAGCACCGCGCCCAGACCCCAGACGATGCTGAAAGCGCCGTAAATCACGCTGGAACGGCTCATCCAGACGCCGCCCACAGCCCGACAGTAAACCGTTTCGATCAGGTCGCCCAAAAAGGCGCAGAGGATGAACACCCAGAACAGCTTGTCCAGGCAGATGCCCCTGGCGAAAACCGGTTTTTCCGAATTTCCGGCTTCGCCTCTCTTTGCTTCGTTTTCCCCAGGGCTGACTTCCATATTCGGATAGGCTTTGTGAAGACGCTTCCAGATCTGTCTGCAGATTTTTTCTCCCAGCTTGCCCTGAAGTGCAGACTGTTCCTGCTGCTGTTTTTCAAAAGCGGCCTGGATTTCCTGTTCATTTCTGCTTCTGTGAACCGCATAGAGCACCAGAACAAAATCTGCTGCCAATATTCCCAGAATCACCAGATTTGCGATCCACAAAACCCAGTCCGGAATCAGCGCTGCAGCCAGATATATGAACGGATGCAGCAAAAGCACCACGACCATCACAACGCCGGCCTTTAACATCGCCAGCGCGCTGCCTTTGATTTCACCGCCGAAAAGCGTATTTTTTTCATAATTCCAGAGTTTTCTGCGCCAGATTTTTCCCGCAAGGCCGCCGGCCATGTAGTCCACCGCTGACACCACCGCCAGCGTCACCAGATACTGCAGCACGAAATTCGTGCCCAAGGTGGGCAGCACCACCGCCAGGATCACCGCCATCACGCCGTACCGGGGACAGATGGGCAGATCGAAAAAGCCCCGGTTGCGAAAAGTTTTGTCCTTCACAGCGGAAGCCGCCACCTCGATGAGCCAGCCCAGAAAACCGTAAAACAGTAAGAATGCAGTCAGCTGCGCATATGTATATGCCATGTTTTCCTCCTTTTTGCGATGTGCGCCGATGTCTGCCGGTGTGCACCGTCTGATCGCGTCATCGCAGCAAAAGTATAGCACTGCTCACCATCTCCCCTGTCATGAGGATATTGTAGCATATTCTGTGGGATTTTCCAGTGAATGTTTCAGGAGAAAATACCTTTAAAATCGGGCGAAAATATTTTAAACGATTTTTGCCACTTTCCCCTTTGAAATATCTGCTTTATGATATGACCATAAGATATCTTATGGAAGCTGAGAAAAGAAGCATTCCGGCTTCCCTTTTTTACACATGATTTCACTGATAAAAGAAAGGATTTTTTATGGACAACACAGCAAAACTGACCCAATGGGCCATCAATAAAATCAAAACAGAATATCCCGACGACATTGCACTGCTGATCGCCTGCCGCGGCCATGAAACCGACAACGACGGCCACGGGGTATGCTTTGACTATTTCATCCCGATCACGCAGCGCGGCTGCGAGCTTTCCCAAACCTTCCTTGTGGACGGCGTCGGTCACGACCTGTATCCCCGATCCTGGGAACGGATGGAAAAATCCACCACGCTGGATGAAATGACCTGTGTTCTGGCAAACGCTGAAATCAGATACGCAAGATCCCAGGCGGACATTGACCGTTTCTGCGCGCTGCAGCAGACCCTCAAAGACAACCTGAAGGATCCGGTATTTATCTACCGCAAAGCGCTGGAACGTCTTGACGATGCCATGGATATCTATCGCTCTTTAATGTTTGAAGAAAAGATGTACCGTGCCCGTTCCGAAGCAGGTTATATTCAGCACTATTTGTCGCAGGCGGTAGCTTATATCAACGGAACTTATGCGGAATCAGCAATTTTCACGGAAAACCAGGCCTACGGCGGAAATGCATCCAATCGACTCTATCACTGCCCGGAGCTCGCTACCGTCCCCGATTCATTTTTTTGGTATGCAGAACAGATTTTGACTGCCAAAACCATTGAAGAGCTTCGTGCTCTCCTGCACAAACTGATTACGGTTACCAAAGAGTTCATTCAGAATAAAAAACCTGTATTTTGTGAACCGCAAAAAACTGTTGACTATACTGCTCTCGCCGACTGGTATCAGGAGCTGAGTCTGACCTGGCGCAGAATTCGTTATTTCTGCGATAACAATATGGTGGAAGAAGCTTTCCGTGACGGCTGCTATCTGCAGAGCGAACTGCTCATCATCGCACCTGAATTCGGTCTTGATGATTTCAATCTGCTGGATTCCTTTGACGCTGCTTCCCTGATCAAACTGAAGTTACGCAGCCAGAAACTGGAAAAAGTCATCCGTGATATCATTACGGAAAATGGAGTCCGGATCAATGAATATCCCACCCTCGATGACTTTCTGGCTTCTGATGCAGAAAGGAAGTAATGGATGAAATACCGAAATGCTTCTGAAATTTTTCCGGATGAACTCCTGAAAGAAATCCAAAAATATTCTTCCGGCGAGCTTGTCTATATCCCTAAGACCGACGAGCGAAAAACCTGGGGCGCGCAATCAGGAGCAAAAACTTTCTACAAACAACGAAATGAGCAAATCCGGCAGAAATTCCGCCATGAAAGAAAAAGCATCGATGAGCTGGCGGAAGAATATGGTCTGTCGACGGATACGATACGACGTATTCTCTACAGATAGGTGCACAAATGCTGTTGATTCATATACGATTCTCCCCTCGCAGCTGCGCCCGAAATTCTTCAATCGTCCGCTTTCCTTCCTCCGTCACCGGCTTGATCCACTTGCCGCTCTTCGTGTACCACAACTCTGCCACAAGGCGGATGATTTCATCTGTGTACAAAAAGGAGAACACCGCCAGGAATGGCAAATGCAGCACCATGCCCGCGATCCAGGTTGCAGGAACGCTGATGGCGAACAGGCAGGAAATCTCCAGCACCGTACCGAAAATCGCCTCACCGCCCGCACGGTAGCAGGTGTTCATGATGTAGTTGCAGGTGCGGATCGTGCCTGCTGCGAGGTAAATGAGCAGCATATATTTTCCGTAAAACATGGCTTCACTGCCCAGACCGAACAGGGAAAGCAGCGGTTCATTAAAGACAAATCCCACCAGGCAGATCACAAAAGTGATGGCTGGACAGATGATGGCAAAGCCTTTCACATACTGATATCCCTTCATGTGATGGCCCGCGCCCACTTCTTTCCCCACAACAACGGAGGATGCGTCCGCAAGGCCGCCGAAGAAAGCGAACACAAAGCCCTCGAGCACGCGAAAAGCTGCCATTGCAGCGATTGCAGACTCGGACTGACGGCCGATGACCACATTGATCAGCATCTGACCGATGCCGTAAAACAGCTCGTTACAGATGATTGGAAAGCATTTGCCGAAATAGGTTTTTAAAAATGCGCCCTCGAAATGAAACATATCTCTGACGCTAAGCCGCACCGTTGACTGATCCTTCATTAAAAAGAACAGCAGCATCAAAAGATTCACTACCGCAGAGGCCAGCGTTCCCACCGCCGCACCGGCAGCTCCCATTCTGGGCATACCGAACCGGCCATAAATCAGAATCCAGTTTAAGACGAAATTGGTAACAAGTCCTGCGATGGAACTGATCAGCGGCGGCTTCACGCGCTCTGTGGAACGCATCAGAAAGCTGATGATCACCGCAATGACCTGCAGCGGATAGGCAAAACCCACGATCCGCAGGTATCCCATGCCCACATCAATGATGTTCTGTTTATCCGTATAAATTCCGAGAATAAAAGCCGGATTTGTCACCGCCACACCGCCGAACGCAAGCGACACAGCCAGCATGCATAAAAAAGCGATGCCAAAGGTCCGGTTAATTCCCTTTTCATTTTGTGCTCCCCAATACTGAGAGAAGAACAGCAGGGAACCTCCCGCAAATCCGAAATAGCAGGAGAAAAACAGGGACGAAATCTGGGAACAGATTCCCACTGCCGCCACCGACAGCTCTCCCTGGCTACCGATCATTATGGTATCCACCATGCTGGCCGTGGTGGACAAAAGGTTCTGAAATGCGATGGGCAGTGCAATCGTCAGCACCGCATTGAAAAACACGCTCCAGTTCATTTTACTTTTTCTCATAATTGTAACTCCGTCTTCAGTGATAAAGTCTGCATCGATCTTCCAAACGCTTCGCTTCATTATACCTATATTGGCAGATTTTTCAATGTAGAAAATTGTTCTTCTCCTGTTGAAAATATGAAAGGTGCCGGACACAACTTTCATCAAGCCATGTCCGACACCTCATCCCATTCCCAGCACTTCCTCAATCGCCCGTTTCAAAAAAACTTCCGGCACATCCGGCCAGACGCAGTTTCCGGTTTCCGCTTCGCACAGCTGCATCGCCCGCTCCAGAACCGCGCCGTGGGATCCTGTTCCGCTAAAAAGCAAATGCTCTGTCACCCTGCACCAGCTCGGTGCGTTTTCATAAAGGCCACATTCGTGCAGCTCTGTGATCACCCGCTCCACGTCATAATCCAGGCCGATAAATTCCTCTTTCCAGCATCCATCCTCCCCATGCAAAACCACCATCTGCGTCTGGGCTTTGCCGCACAACAAAATATTCTTCTCATACAGCGGCACGCCCACAGATCCTGCATTGATCACTTTTTTGCCGCCGTGTTCGATCACCCCTCTGACATGGGTGTGCCCACAGAGAATCAGATTCGTATCGCAGGCTTCCATGACTGCAAAGGTTTCCTGACTGTCAGGCAGCATTTTCTCATTCGTCCGCCGGGGCGATCCGTGACAGATCATGATTGCCGGTAAATTTTCAAATTCGATTTTTTTCATAAGGGGCATTCTCTCATAAAAATCGAAATCCTTTTGGTTCAGCTGATGATAGGAATAATATAAACATCCCGTGACGGAATCCTGTTTTTTCCATCCCTTCTCACCATTTTTCCGGTAATTCAGCCAATAATCTTCCTTGTTGCCCCGAATGAATTCGCAGGGATATTTTTCCTGCAGCGCATATAAAATCTTCATCGTCTTTTGCGGATAAGCCAGCTCCCCCAGATAATCTCCCAGGAAGAAAAAACGCTCTATGCCGCGCAAATACGCCTCCTTCAGGCACCGCTGCAGCCCAATGTGATTTCCATGTATATCAGATAAAACTGCTATTTCCATCTCCTTCACCTGCTTTTATCCACGATCAATCTCCCAGATAATAAACCGCCGTAATATAGCCTCTTCCATCATGATACAGCCGATTGCTCCAGACTTCCATATTCCAGATATCCTCATCACTTTCCGGAATGTGCAGCTGCCGCTGCTCCTTCGATGCCCGGGAAAGGGCAACATTATCGCCCCTGGTCGCACCTTTTAAGATAAAGATATCCCCTTCATAAACGGTTTTCATGACAGTGTCATCACTCATAATCCACAGCGTGTACAACCCGTTTTCCACATCCAGAGACGCGTTGGCGTCCATGGAATTCTCATCCGGCTCTGTTCCCTTCTGATAATACCAAAAGCGAAGATTTTCCGGGCCGGCTTCCTCCATCTTGCGAATCATCATGATCTCTCCATCCCAGCCGTTGGGACCGATTTCCAGCTCCTCACCGGCTTCCAGCGCGTTGATCTGCGCTTTGGTCAGGGTCACGGGCACGCGGACTTCTCCGGACACCGCATAGTAACATCCCATATCCATTGCATTTCTCATATCCACATAAATGCCGGTCTCTTCATACTGATCCAGAAATGCCAGATAGGGAGCATCCGGCAAAGCTTCGTAGGCTTCCCGATAATCCGTCCCATCGATCATCAGACCTTCCGTGCTTTCCATTTCCTGAATCAATGCCAGATTGGCACGCTCTGTTTCCGACAGGCGCTCCTCCGAAAATTCATCCGCCGGAATGGTTCCCCGATACCACAGTTTGCCACTGAAATGGGCGTTCAAATCCTCCGACTGAAATTTCACGCCGTGAACCGCAAAAATCTCATTGCGCATCAGGCGCAGCTCTTCTGCTGTATATGGGTAAAAATCAGCCGGATTCATATATCTTTCAAACAGAGCCGGCTCGCTCACCATCTGATCCAGGGCAAAATAATCCCCGTCCAGCACTCCTGCACCGCTGACTCTGATCAGATAACCGTCTTGGGTCTGTATGAAGGAAATCTGCCAGTCCTTTTGGGGCATGTCAATGGTGTCACCGCTGCCCGACCTGGTGTTTTCACCGCTGCCATCCCCTGTTTTCCCGCTTTTTTTATCCGCATTTTTTTCATCCTTAAACTGCGCCAGATATTCCTCCGAAATCTCCGGCTGCACCGTATAGGACACAATCTGCTGCTGGGTCACAATATCCGCAGAGGCAATGTGCGTATAAAAGCCCTGGTTCTCACTGTCCCAGCCGCTGACGGAGCAGGAAAGCACATTATAATCGGGATCCAGACTGTTGATATAAAAATGAAGACTGCTGTCCATTCCGCTCCTGTAAAAGTCTTCCGTCAAAAGCGAGCTGTCCAGATCAAGATTTTCAAGAACCCGAATAGAAACCTGGCCTGCACTGTCTGTCGAATTATCTGCCTCAGTCATCGATGAGACCGCGTCCGCTTCGATTTTATCCTTCTCTTCTGTGTTGCTCTGCACTTCCGTCATCGGCTGTGAGGCATCTTTTTCCTCCGTTTCTGACGCAGGAGTCTGCGCAAAAATACCGTTTTCTGCGATGTTCTCCGTTATGCTTTCTTTCGTATTCTCATCTGACGTCACGTCAGAACCTGTCTGCTGACAGGCCGAAGCTGCCAGACAGCTTATCATAAAAAGACTCATCATCAGGATGCGTTTCATGATCAGTACCTCCCGTATCGCTTAGTTAAAGATATTGTCTTCCTGGTCTCTGGCCTTCACAATACTTCGTGTCTGTATTGTACTATATGCGAGGGTTGTTTTCAATTTTATCGCCTGAAAACTTGACATTATTTTTTCTGCTGTTTGACTGCGTAGCGGATCACACGTCCAACGGGATTTTTCTCATTCTTCCGGATAAAACCGACCATCGGTTCAGCTCCCTATTCTTCATACCTGATCAGCTTCTGCACCTCGGCAGCCGTCAAAAATGCCCTGCAGGCCACCAGGCCAAACAGCGCTGCACCGCAGGCCGCTTCCTCTGTATGTGCGGGAATTCTCAACGTGCCTTCAAAGAGGCGCTCCGCAATTTTCACCAGCGCTTTGTTTTTGCGGATACCGTTTCCGGAGCCCACCAGATTGATGCGTTTTTCTCCCATCCGGTCATACATTTCATAAAGTTCCTCCATCATGCCCTCTAAAAATCCACAGGTCAGATTTTCAGGCGTGAAGTTATCCACCGAAATTTCGCTGATTGAACCGCGCAAACGGGGATTCTGCCTTGTTCCGGCAAAACGGGTGTCCACCCGCAGGGCGGATTTCAGATGGCGGGCCGCCTCTGCATGGCCTGCACTTTCCGTGTGACGGGCCGCCTCCGCATGGCCTGCACTTTCCACACGACGGGCTTCCTCTGCATGGCCTGCACTTTCCGCGCGGCGGGCTTCCTCTGCATGGCCTGCAAGCATGCGGTTCATGACCGCATATACATCCGGCACGCTCACCCCGGCTGCCTGCAAAAATTCCGTATAGAAATCCTTCAGCATGCCATAGGCTCTGCCGCCGCACAGCGCCGCGCCCACAACCAGATATTTTCCGTCAAAATAAGGTCGTGTCTCAATATTTTCCCCGGTTCTGATCTGATCGGAAATGACGGAAATCTGGCTGCCGGTTCCCACGTTGATCAGAAGATCTCTTTCATCGGCCAGCGTGGAAAAAACGCTGGCCTGATTATCGCCGATGGCAACGCTCACCGGAATATTTTTATAATAGCCTGCAATCTCAAAAGAATCGCTGATCTCTGCATTGATGTCATAGGAAAAGCGCTTTTCTTTCAGATCAAAACATCCCAGACTGGCGGCATTGGTGGTATGGATTTTCGGCGTTTTCAGGCCGCAGAGCACCATCACAAGATAATCCATGATGGTACAGTGTGAGACAGCCTCTGCCGGACGGATGTGATTGATCCGGTTATAAAAATCGGTCACATTTCCATACCCGGAAAAACTTCCCAGATAATCGGCGTAAGTCGTATCCCGGTAAGGCAGATTTCCTCTCGCATCCTGCCAGGTATAAAGGGGGCTCACCGCTTTTCCCTCACAGTCCACATAAACGATTCCGTGCATCTGACCGGTGACGCCGATCACTGCCGCAGGGTACTCTGAAAAACTTTCCAGAATCTCAATGGCAAGGTCGATCACTTTATTCGTATCCTGCATTTTTTCCCACGAATTGGATGTTGTTATAAAAGCATTGCTCATCTCTGTGCGGGATTTTATTACCTTTCCCGTATCGATATCCAGTACAACACCGCAGATGCTGGTAGTTCCAATGTCAATTCCGATTGCGTACATATTTCCTCATTTCTGCTGCCCTCAGGCCGCTTTTTACAGACATGCGCCCTGCAGCGCTGCCCGCATACTTTTTCAGCACCCGATGTGTGTGGACTGTAAATCCAGTCTGGTGATGATGTCCTGCTGAATGGCGGGCGACAAATCCAGAAAGTTTACAAAGGTGCCGTGAATTCTCATGATATACACGCCGCTGGGCGCATACTTTTTCGGATTCTCCAATACTTTTCTCAGCGTCTCCGGCGTGGTCACATTCACATACAGATAAAAAGGCGATACCCCTTCTTTCAGCTCGTTAAAAAACAGCGGCTGAATAATGTTTTCCGAAAACTCCAGTCCTTTTTTCTCACAGGTATCCCCCCTAAAATACTTGGGGTCCACCCCCAGATGAGAGGCATATCCGCCGTTGAACTGCTCAAAAGGAAGATTCATGTTGGAAAGAATTCGAAATCCCAGTCCGTTTGACGCTTCTCCGTAAAGAGGGTCTACACCATATCCTAACATATCTCTGCTCTTTCTGCCATCCGGAGTTGCCCCCACCCAGTATCCGTAGGTGAGATGTGTGGACGGGCTGGAAAAATCGGGGCGGAACGGATTGCCCAGATAATTCTTTTTGGAGCGCAGCATTTCGGAGACTTTATTGGCAATTCCGGCCGCTTCCCGGTCCACTTCTTCGATATTGTTTCCGAACTTGGGACAGGAGAGGAGAAATTCCCGTACATCCTCATAACCCTCAAAATTGTTCCTGATCGCATTGACCAGCCGCTCTCTTCCGTCAGGATATTTTTCCGCATATTTGTCAATGGCAATGAAAGAATCCGCCAAAACCGTCAGTCCGTGCACCAGGCAGCCGCTGCCGTTATATCTGGTTCCCTGCTTTTTCGGATCCCGCATATCGGCGCCATAGGTAAGGCCGCCCATAAAGGAGCTTAAAAAAGGAACCCGCAGCTGCGCCAGCGCAACCGATGCGCCGTTGGCTGCCGTCACCATTTCATCCATCACCTGATCCAGCGTTTTGTAAAATGCCTCTCTCACTTCGGTCAGCTCGCAGGTTTTCGTTTCCATCAGCTTATCGCCCGTAACCGCGGATATGCCGCCGGTCAACACCATTTCCAGCACCTTGGGGAGATTTAACCAGCTGTTTGTGGTATTGCCGTTATCTTTGCCCATAATAAGAGGCTCCTGACAGCCTGCCACTGAGTAGTCAGGCAGATCAGCTTCCTCAATTCCATTTGCCCTGAGCACTTCAAAAAGCGCATCATCATTGAAAAGAGACGGTGTCAGCACCCCTGGCGTGAAGAAGAAGCGCCCCATTTCTTCATAGAGCTTTGCGGGCGTATTTTTATGTAACTTCACAGAAAGAATCGGCTGGGGCAGATTCATATCATAATACGCATCCAGAATCGCATAAGACATCATATTGGTCAGGTCATTTCCTTCATTATCCCGGCCGCTTAAAAGTACGTTCTGAGAGATCGCCCAGCTTCTGTCACCCACATTGTAAAATACCAGAAAATGTTTGAACAGCTCCGCCGCTTCTTCTCTGCTCAAATCTTTCCGATAGGGTTCAAAAATTCTGTCCGCATTTCCCACCGAAAACGCATAGGGATTCGGCGCCTGCTCCATGCACATGATCTGCCATAAAATCAGATACAGCTGAAGCGCCTCGTAGAGGTTTGTGGCCGGTCCGCCGTTGATCTGCCCCAGCGCCTGTTCCAGATATTCCAGCTGCTTTTTGCGATTTTCATCGCAGCTTTCTTTCTGCTTTTCAATCAGCTCCAGATATCTGCCGATCACGATTTTCACACAGGAAAGAGCAATCGCTGCCGCCTCGTAAAATTCTCCCTCCTTTGCATTTGCCTCTCTGATCAGCGCATCCACCCCCAGCTTTAATGCGGCACGGAAATCGGGAATTACATGCCCCGTCACCTGCTCCACGAAGAAAATCACTTCCTTCGTGTAATTTTCCGCCTTTGTGTACACTTTGTTCAGCATGCTCACCATGGGTGTTTTTTCCGTATGGCTGCGCATGCTCTCGATTCTCTCTTTTGAAAAAATCTCATTTGGTTCAATATCATCGTAAATCGCGGTGGGATTGCAGTAGCCGGAAAATCCTTCCACCTTAAAAGAAGGATTGATCAGCGCATAGCTCTTTGCAAAAGCATCTCTCTGGGTTCCCACAAAGATTGCATTTTCACTCAAATTTAAGGGAATTGTGCGCATCACGTCACAGAGCAGATGGGCCTTTTTCACTTCCGCATCCATGCCCTGATACTTTTCTTCATTTAAGCGCTCAATTTCCTTTGCCAAAAACCAGCCGTCCAGTCTCTTCCTCTGCCGTTCTTCCTGAAAAAGCGCCTTCGCCATTTCGGTGATTTCACCGTCTTTGTAAATTCCGAACATCCTTTTGACCTCCTTACGTGGCAATGATTTTTAAACCATGTTCTTCAAATGTCTTTTTAAAAAGTGCAACGGTTTCCCCGGTCACAAACCCGTCTGAAACCAGATACTTTTGTGTCCACTTTTCCTTCCCGTATTCGTGATAGGGTAAAAATTCGTACACTGCATTCGGATTGGAATACCCCGCCAGATACGCTGCAAACGCAAACGCTTCCGGATTCTGCGCATTGATTCCGTTGATCAGCGGAATCCGTATGTGCACCTGACGATTCAGACCGCAGATCTTTTCATAATTGCGCTTTGTCTGCTCATTTCCCATGCCGGTGTACTTTTTTAAAATATCGCTGTCATAGTGTTTGAAATCCATCATCAGATAATCGATGAAAGGCAAAAGCTCCATGAGCCGCGGTGATGTTCCGTTGGTTTCCAGGGCTGTGTGAATTTCTGCTTCTTTGAGCTTTTTTAACAAATCCAGCAGTTCCTCTGCCTGCAGGGTGGCCTCCCCGCCGGTGAAGGTCACCCCTCCGCCCTTATAAAACATCAGGCGGCTGCGTTTACACTCGTCCAAAAGCGCATCCACACTGAAATACTTCCCGCCGCTTATGCTCATGCCTTCCGGATTGGAACACCAGATGCATTTCATATTGCAGCCCTGCAGATGATAGACCAGTCGATTTCCCGGTCCGTCCTGACCGAAGTTAAACCCTTTCTGAAATATGTGCATGCATTCTCACCTCTTTTTTGTTAAATGATTTAACAAAATATACATTAACACATCCCGCTCTCTAATTCAACTGGTTTTTCATATAAAAAAATAACGAAACCGTTCAGCCCGCACCTGCACGTTCGAAAAATCATGCAAGCATGTTTTTCCGGACGTGCAGGTCCCTGGCTGAACGGTTACGAAAAGAATTCATGAACGATAACGGACGATGCGATGAGGGATTTTGAAGTCACCTGCCCGGCACAAATCTGCAATGCCTTATTCTGCAGTCTCCGTCTGTTTACAAACGCTGAAATAAGTGCATTTATTTTTGCCGGATGATATCGCAGATCACCGCTCAGAATCACCATATCGAGATCGAACAGATTGTTGGCGCTTGTGATGGCTGTACTTAAATACTCCGCTTCTTTTTCAATGAGAGCCGTATTGTCTGAATCTATCACTTCTTTCCAGCTGTGAAAGCCGGTTCCCTTCAAAATCATGGGAATTGCGGCGTATTTTTCCAGACATCCCCGATTGCCGCATTCACACAAAACGCCGTCATAGCAGATGGAGGTATGTCCCAGCTCGCTGATGCCGCCAAACAGCTGATTGTTCAGCACAATCCCGGAACCGATTCCCTCATCCACCAGAATGGTCATGAAATTATTGATTCCCTTTGCCGGCCCAAAATACATCTCGGCCAGAGCGCTCGCATTGGAAACATTTGCGAGAAAAACCTCATAGCCCAGCTTTTTCATCTCGTCTGCCACAGATACATTATGCCAGACATTAAAATTAGGCGGATTCAATATCTTCTGCGCCTTTGCATCCACCGGCCCCGGAGACACAACTCCTATCCCGTATATCTTTTCTCTGTCTATTCCGGTTTTTGCAATCTGATTCTCAATGATTTCTCTGATAACGCCGAAGAAACCTTTTGGCGGAAGTATGGGGTAACTTTCTTCCAGAAGCACATTTCCGTTCAGATCGGAAATTCCCACGCAAAAAGTATTTCGCATGATATTGATTCCAACAGAATAAATATCTTTTCCGTTAAAAGAAAGCATGACCGGCTGCCTGCCGACTGTCGCCTGCATGGTAGGCTCTTCCAGAATGTAACCTTTGCTGATCAGTTCATCAATAATAATTGTCACCGCAGCACGGGTTAGACCCGTAAGCTTCGCGATTTCCGCGCGCGATACCGGTCTGGCGTTAATCAATGATAAAATTGTTTTTTCATTTCTTTTCCGCATAATTGCGGCATTTGTTCCCTGTTTCATCTGTCGCTTTCCGTAAAGTTTTCCGTTCTGTGAAAAAACATCAGTCTCCCAGATAATCTACCGATATAACCTCTCTTAAAAACGAATTTCATTCTGATAATTCGTCGGCAGTCCCTCCCGATACAAATGGGAGTCCGATGCCAGTGTCAGCACTCTCGGCATTGCAATTTGGTTTTCTTCCTTAAATTCAATCACAGTCATTCCGGTATGTCCCATGTCAAAGTGCATTGTAAACTGCGGATAGCTGATATCAAGCATGCAGCTCAAAAAAGCAAGTCCAAAGCCCTGATGGGCAAACAGCGCAATTCTTTCCTCGTTCGGTCGAATAACTTTATATGCACCCGTTCCCGGAATATGTTCGTAGCCCAAGGTGAGCAGAAAATTATCCGCTTCCTGCTGAATTCTGTCAATGCCTGCTTTGAAATTATATGCTTTCAAATCCGGATGCTCATACCACCTGCTGC
The DNA here is from genome assembly GCA_017482485.1 of Lachnospiraceae bacterium. Lineage (GTDB taxonomy): Bacteria > Bacillota > Clostridia > Lachnospirales > Lachnospiraceae > Gallintestinimicrobium. The sequence goes on along the minus strand of JAFUMV010000001.1, from coordinate 44,161 downwards.
CCAGCTTTAAAAGCTCTGCACTGACAAACAGACGCCTCGTTTCGGGATCGTGAAACATCCAGTTTTTGCTTCCGTTTTCTTTCACCACAGTCAGCTGCTCCCAAGCGTGATTTTCATGGCAGAAATCCAGCAGCGTCATTTCTTTTTTTAACAATTCGCAGGTAGGCTGTGCGGTCAGTATTGCGCGGTTCGAGGTGGACGCATAAATCTGATCCACACCATAAAGGGCCAGGCGCTTTGCCACCGCTTCTGCCTGCCTTTTTCCCAGCGGAGTTAAGGAATCCGGATTGTATATGGGATCTCCATGACGGATGTAAAAGAAAAGCATAATCGAATCCTCCTTTTTATCAAATGCCAACGCTTTCCGGCAAATTCACGATAAACTTTCCTGAATTAAATAATACCGTTTCTTTTTCCTGCAGACAACCCTCAATTTTTGCTCTCCCGCCAAAATAAAACGTTACTGTTTACTCCGTTCACAGTGACAATAAAACTGCCGCACCGGGACACAATCTTCCCGGCACGGCAGCATGCCCGCGAATATTTATTTCATTCTACGCAAATTTATCTTATTCCTCAGTCGGATACTTCTTATATCCGGGATGTTTGCCGCTGATACCGTATCCTTTTCTCATGTCGATCAGACGGTCAATGTTCTCTCTGGAGATTTCCTTTGCACCGCCAAGAAGATGCGCATTTAAACTGATCTTTGCAAACAGCTCCAGGGTTTCCATTCTGTAATATGCTGTCAGCACATCAGCACCGACGGTCAGTGCACCGTGGTTTTCCAAAAGCACTGCATCATGCTCGCCCAGATAAGGAGCGATTGCTTCAGGCACTTCATAGGTGGAGGGTGTTCCGTAAGGAGTTACCGGTACTGCTCCAAGGGTCAGCACAGTCTCGATCATGGAATACTCATCCAGCGCCTTGTGGGCAACGGCATAGCCGGTGGCTACCGGAGGATGTGCGTGAAGAACTGCTCCCACATCTTCTCTCTCAGCATAGCAGCGCAGATGCATTTTGATTTCGGATGAAGGACGATATCCCTCCAGCGCTTCCAGAATATTTCCATCCTTGTCGATATGTACCAGCTTCTCAGGTGTGATGAAGCTCTTGCTGATGCCGGTAGGCGTTGCCAGGAAAGTTCCGTCCTCCAGCTTCACACTGACATTTCCGTCATTGGCTGCAACCCAGCCCAGCTGCCACATTTTATGGCAGATATCACAGATCTGTTCTCTCAGTTCCATATAGCTCAATTCCATGTTATCGATCTCCCTTCGCAATGATTTTGCAGAATACGTCATATTTTTCATCCCACAAATCGTTATTGTGGGGTTCATAAACCATAATATCCTCGGAAGCACTGATCAGGCTGCGAATTTCATCCAGTCCTGAAATTTCCCCGGACGCAGAAAGCTGAATCGCCAGATTTCCGTAAGCGGTGGCCTCAACAGGTCCTGCATAAACAGGTCGTTTGCAGGCATTCGCCACCAGCTGACATAAAAGTCTGCTTTGGGTGCCGCCGCCCACAATATGAATCGCCTCGTAATTTTTCCCGGTGCATTCCTCGATTTCTTCCAGCGCCACGCGGTATTTGAGCGCCAGACTTTCCTGAATGCAGCGAACAATCTGCGCCGTAGTTTCCGGCACAGGCTGTCCGGAATTTAGGCAGTATTCCCGGATTCTTCCCGGCACGTCTCCGGCAGGAACAAACACGGCATCATCAGGATCCACAAAGCTTCTGTTTTTCTCAATGCCGGATGCCATTTCATCCAGTTCTCCGAAACCGAATTCCTTTCCTTCCCGGGTCCACTGTCTTTTGCTCTCCTGAATCAGCCACAGGCCGATGATATTTTTTAAGAAAGAGATTTTTCCTGCAAAACCGCCCTCATTTGCAACGTTGTAATAAACAGATTTTTCATTGATGACAGGGCTGTCCAGCTCTGTTCCGAATAGGGACCAGGTACCGCAGCTGACAAAAATGAAATCCTTCTGTTTTGTGGGAACCGCCGCCAGCGCACATCCCGTATCATGTCCGGCTACCGCCATCACATGAAGGGGCTTTAAATCCAGCTCTCTGCAAATGGAGTTTTGTAAAAGACCCAGATCCGTACCCGGCATTGTCACGGGCAAAAAGATTTTCTCCGGCAGACCAAGCGCATCGATCACCTCTTTGGACCAGGTCTTTTTCTCAGCATTTAAAAGCTGTGTGGTAGAAGCCATCGTATATTCACAGCAGGCATTTCCCGAAAGATAATAATTAAAAAGATCCGACATCATCAACATCTTATCTGCACGTTCCAGAAGAGCCGGACGCTTTTTTTTCAGAGAAAGCAGCTGAAAAGCCGTATTAATTTCCATAAACTGGTTTCCGGTAAGCTCGTAAAATCTGTCTTTCGGGAAACATTTGAAAGCTTCTTCCAGCATGCCTTCGGTTCTTGCATCTCTGTAATGTACCGGATTTTCCAACAGACATCCCTGGGCATCAATCAGTCCGAAGTCCACCCCCCAGGTATCCACACCGATGCTGTCGGCTCCGCCTTCCAATCCTGCCTTTTTCAGTCCTGTTTTCAATTCATGAAACAGACGCAAAAAATCCCAGTGCATGGTGTCTCCCAAAAAAACCGGATCATTGGAAAAACGGTGCAGCTGGCTGAGCCTGATTTTATTTCCATCATAAAGACCGGCCATCACTCTTCCGCCGGACGCACCAAAATCGGCTGCCAACAGTTTTTTTTCATTGGTTTTGCCAACCATATCCATGCCTTATATCCTCTCTGCCGGGCAATATCCCAAGACACTGCCCGGCAATCAAATGCAAATTATTTATAAAGAGGTCCGAATGCTTCGCAAGCGCGATAGTCCTGTCCTTCTTTGTCCATGCCGAAAGCGTTCCATGCTGCAGGGCGGAAAATCTTTTCTTCCGGCACGTTGTGCATGCATACCGGAATCCGAAGCATGGAGCACATGGTGATCAGGTCAGCGCCGATGTGGCCATAGCTGATTGCGCCGTGATTTGCTCCCCAGTTGTTCATGACATCATATGCGGATTTAAACGCACCTTCGCCGGTAATTCTGGGAGCGAACCATGTGCAGGGCCATGTGTAGTCGGTACGTTTCCAGAGGGTATCCGTTACCTCTTCCGGAAGTTTTACCGTCCAGCCTTCTGCGATCTGCAGTACCGGTCCAAGGCCTTTCACAAGGTTCAGACGGATCATGGTTACAGGCATTTCAGCCTCTGTTACGAAACGGGAAGAAAAACCGCCGCCGCGGAAATATCCGGTATCTGCCGCATTCCAGGTGGTCGCATTTAAAATCGCCTTCTGGTCCTCTTCGTTCACTTCATACCAGGGTTTCATCACATTATTGCCGTTCGCATCCTTCGCCTGACCATTGCCGTCCAGACATGCTGCACCGGAATTAATCAGATGGATAAAGCCGTCAGCTTCCTTCGCTTTCCCCTCCAGTTCATAACCGGTTACTCTCTTTACGGAATCACCGCTCCAGTATGTACGAACATCAGCAAAAATCTGTGCGCGGTTTGTCAAAAGCTTCATGAACAGCATGCCGATGCCGTTTAATACGTCATTTTCAGTTGCCAGAATGTAAGGCTCTCTTGCGCCCTCCCAGTCGAAGGAGCTGTTAAGCATAGCTTCCGGGAAATCACAGTTGGGATAGAAGTCCGTCCACTGTCTCTGTCCCTGGAAACCGGCTGCAATTGCATTGTGGCCAACCATTTCCTCTTCCCGTCCTTCGGGCAGATTCGGATTGCCGTTCATCAGGTCTTTGATGATAACCATCATTTTTACAACGAATTCCCAATCCGCATCCTTCTGTTCTCTGGTCTTCTGAATTTCCACAGGGTTCTTGTCAAAGCCTTCAACACAGTTCGCTTTGGTCCATGCCAGAGCCTTCTGATATTCTTCTTCGTTATAAATGCCCTCCGTCATGCGGCGGATGATTTCCACTTCATCAACGGACTCAACGCGCATGCCGAGATATTCTTCAATAAAAGCGGGATCAATGATGGAGCCGCCGATACCCATACAGATGGAACCGATCTGCAGATAGGATTTACCGCGCATGGTAGCAACTGCCACAGCAGCACGTCCGAAACGCAGAAGCTTTTCTTTTACATCCTCAGGAATTGTGGTGTCATCCAGATCCTGTACATCATGACCGTAAATGCCGAACGCGGGCAGCCCCTTCTGTGCATGGGTTGCCAGCACACTTGCTAGATAAACGGCACCGGGACGCTCCGTACCGTTAAATCCCCAAACGCCCTTGATGGTCTTGGGATCCATATCCATGGTTTCTGCGCCGTAGCACCAACAGGGAGTTACGGTCAATGTAATATCAACGCCTTCTCTGCGGAATTTGTCAGCACATGCCGCCGCCTCGCCAACGCGGCCGATGGTGGTGTCAGCGATGACAACCTTTACAGGTTCACCGTTGGAATAACGAAGATTCTCTTCGAATAATTTCTTTGCAGACAGCGCCATATTCATGGTCTGATCTTCCAGAGATTCTCTTACCTTTAAGTAACCTCTTCTGCCGTCGATGGTGGGACGAATACCGATTACAGGATATTCCCCGATTAGTCTGTTCTTTGCCATAAGTACCTTCCTCCTTTTTCGGCCCTTTCAAGCCGTGATGCTGCCTCCCCCTAAGTTTGTCAGGACGCAGAATTTTACCGTCCATTTTGTGGCCGGAATTTCCTTATGATTGTATTTTATCACTTTCGCATTTTCCTTTCTGGTGCTATACTGTTTAAAAATGGTAAAATATTCACTTTATCACTGTAAGTGCAGTTTAAGCCTGCAGAACGGTCACTTACTCGGATTCAGCTTCATACAAAGAGACGGGGAACAAAGATGCATTATCTGGATTATAACGAAAAAACAACCCATGGAACCCAGGATTTTCCTCTGGCATTTTACCGCGTGGATCAGGAGCATCCCCGCTACGAGATGCCCTTCCACTGGCATAAAGAAACGGAAATTATCCGCATTGTCAAAGGGAATCTCACTCTGTATCTGAATGAGGAGAACTTTCATGCAAAGGCCGGCGATATTTTGTGGGTCAATCAGGGCATTCTTCACGGAGGCACACCAACAGAATGCGTCTATGAATGTCTGGTTTTCGATGCCTCCGCCCTGCTCATGCCCGGCATCTGTCATCGCTATATCAGTCTTCTCACCGGTAAAAAGACCACTATCCGCCCTTTTTTCAGCGCAGAAATGACGGCCGTACAGACTCTGACAAACAGGCTTTTTGAAAATGCGCAAAAAGAATGCCCCGGCAGTGAACTCACCACCCTGGGCACTCTTTTGGAACTTCTCGGCATGATTTATGAAAAACAGTATTATACGGCCCAAACAGACAATTCCTTACCGGATCCGGATCGGATTCACGTGCTCAAGCCGGTTCTGGAATACATCGATCAGTCTTACATGCATCCCATTACACTGGACGAGCTGGCGAAACTGGCCGGCATGTCCCCGCGCTATTTCTGCCGTTTTTTCGATGCCTATATCCACCGCACCCCCATTGACTACCTGAACTATTACCGGATTGAACGGGCCTGTTACTTTTTATCCACAAGCTCAGACTCCATCACGGAACTGGCCTATCGGTGCGGCTTCAATGACAGCAGCTATTTTGTGAAAATTTTTAAAAAATATAAGGGAATTACGCCGAAGCAGTATCAGAAACTGTTTTCTTAAAGCTGCAGCAGTCCCAGGGGTAAGTATTATTCTTTTACCGGCATCTCCCCGGACATCAGGCTTACGCTTTCCGCATTTCCGTCCTCTGTCAGAATAATCATGACCGTATCGCCCACTGCAATATCTGACCAGGCGATTTCTTCTCCCTGGGGCATGCCTCCTCTGCGGCCGCCTTCTGTGGGCATTTCACCATCGACAGGTTTTTCAGGCGCCTCGCCATCGGCAGGCTTTTCACCGTCCGGCCTTTCCGGTGCCTCGCCATCAGCGGGCTTTTCGCCGTCCGGCTTTTCCGGTGCCTCGCCATCAGCAGGCTTTTCGCCGCCATCTGCCATTTTACCCACTTCCATTTTTGTAAACGTCGTTTCAGCTATGATGGGAATGATCTGGCTTTCACCATTTTCATCCTGAATCGTAATACTTTCCCCGGTAAGTTCTGTCACTTCTCCGCGGACCATATTGGTGTTTATCTCAGGTCTCTGCCCGCTTCTTTCCTGTACTGCGTTTTCCTGCACCTGCTGTGTCTGAGCGGTCTGTGCGCCTCCACAGCCAACAACAGACATTCCAAGCATCACACTCATCGTCAAAATAAGATATTTCTTTTTCATAATTCTTTCCTCCTGAAATTCTATCCATCATTCGCACTTGATTCATAAGCACCCAATCGGCCTGCGCTGTCTTTATGCCCTGCGCCAGTAAATTCCGGCTTTGCATAGACCAGCAGAGAACCTGTCTTATAAAGTATATTCGTCAAAGTTTAAATGTACCTTAAAAAAGCACCTGTAACCTGTGAAAAATCTGTGTGCCGCAAACGTGCCGCACAGGGCCATCGGCCGAGTTCAATGGGGTGTATTTCTGTGGAACGACGATATCAGGAGCAAACTTTCTCTGAACCATGCAGAGATTATCACATATATTTCCTCACAATGGCTTCCATCTCTTCCCACTTGCTTTCCATATCCGCCACCATTTTCAGCTGGGTTCTGGCTCTGTCCAGATTCTGCCCTGCCCTGTGGATTTTATAATAGGTATCTCCCTGGAGGTAATCTGTCAGGAAACGAATTCCCTGCTCCAGCGTGATGATTTTTGCTCCCATGGGAAGCAGTTCGATTTCCCGGTCGGTCAGACTTCCCCCACAGCCTTCCACAAATCCTTTCGCGTAGCACTCAAACAGTTCCAGGTTGCAGGAAACCCTGCTTAAGTCCGGTTCGTCCTCCGCCCCGGTATTGGCTCCTGATCGGATGGAATCTCCGAAATCATAAAGAGAGCTGCCCGGCATGATCGTGTCCAGATCGATGACGCAGATCGCTTTACCGGTTTCATTGTCCAACATGATATTATTAATCTTCGTATCATTGTGGGTCACGCGCAGCGGAATCTCGCCGCTTTCCAGCCCGTCACAGATCACATGACAATCCGCTTTCCGGTCCAGAATAAACTGTATTTCCGCTTCCACTTCCTTTTTGCGTCCGCAGACATCAGCCTCAACCGCCTTTACAAAATCAGCGAAGCGACTCACCGTATTATGAAAATTCGGAATCACCTCACAGAGCGTTTCCGCCGGATAATCCGACAAAAGCCTCTGAAAATTTCCAAAGGAAACCGCACAATTATAAAAGTCCTCCGGCTTTTCCACCATTTCCATGCAGAACGTATCATCAATAAACAGATACATTCTCCACCAGCTTCCGCCTTCGGTCTTCACATAATCCTTCTGATCCTTTGAACAGATCACCGTCAATGTCTCCCGCAAAGGATCGCCCCCCGATGCGAGGATCTTCTTTTTTAAAAATTCCGTTACATTACGCACATTTTCCATCAGCCCTGCCGGATCCTTGAAAATCTCATGATTAATGCGCTGCAGGATGTATTTCTTTTCTACACCGCTATCCCCTTCACAGATCACGCGGAATGTGTCATTGATATGTCCGTTTCCAAAAGGAATCAGCTCTTTGACTTTTCCCTGTGTGCAGAACTGCTCTGCAATCCTTCTGATGTTTTCCAACGCTATACCCCCGTTTGATTTCAGCCTCTTTCCAGCCTATCCCCGATCAGCCCTGTCAGCTTATCTGCAATTCTCTGCACACCGTAAATATTGGGATGCACCTCATCAGCAGACATATAAGACATATCTTCCAGGATGTCCAACCCGTTAATATAAGTCACATTCGGGTAGTTCAACTGCTTTACAACCTGCTCAATCAGCCTTCTCCATTTGTCGGCATGACCATGGTCTTCAAAATCATCACCGCAGTAATAAAACGGAGATATGACGAAGACGGTTTTTTCCTGATTTCTGCCCGCCACCTGTCGGATCGTGTTCTCCACCCGCTCCAGAATTTTTTCTTCTGCCCAGTCCAGCACGTTGATGCCAAGTTCCAGCGTGGCGATATCCCAGCGTCCTTTTTCTCCTTCTGAAGCGATATAATCCACAATTGCAGGTTCCATCGCGCAGCTGCCTGCCATTCCCAGGTTTCTGGCATCCATATTCAGATTATGAGCGAGTACGGAGACCCAGGCGTGAGAAGCATCTATGGAATTGGACCCATGGGTGATGGAAGAACCGTAGGACAACAGGGTCTTTTTCGGGCACTGCGCCTTTGTGGGAGGTTCGATGTCGCCTGTGATATCGAAAATTTTGAAAAATCCTCTGTCAAAAATGACCCGGATAACCTCGCAGTCCCAGTCATAACCGATTTTTTCTGTCATCGCTTTGAGCCTGGGGAGGTTCTTTGATTTTTCAATTACAAAATCCTCTGCCGTGGTACTCACCAGTTTATGTACCTCATGGTCATCATAACGTCCCTGAATGCCGCCTCTGTAAACATGAAAAACGCCGTCCTCTTTACTTGTACACATTCTGATCACGGCCCGGTCGCCCTTTAAAACGAAACGAAGCTCCACGCCTGTAGCGTTGACAGCCATGTTTTTTCCCTGCTCCGATTCCAAAGCCCGATGCACAGAAGAAGGCACCCGCTTCCAGGAAATGCTGCCGTCCCCATTTTCCACAAGCTCCGCTGCATTGTAAATTTCCACATTCTTATAAATCACTTTCTTTTCCTCCTGCTAAAGTACATTGTCAATCCAGGCCCCAAACCGCACCCACTGCCTGATCGACCTTAAAATAAGAATACCCCATATTCAAAGTCAGTGCAATCATTAATAAGAAGAAACCTGCCTACTGTACACCTGCGCTTTTTTAATCAAACAAGATCTCCTCCACGGTCACAAACTCATATCCCTGCTTTTTAAGCTCATCCACAATCTGTAGTGCAGCCGTCACCGTGGAGGCGTACTCATCATGCAGCAGGATAATGGAATTTTCCTTTACCTTGGGCACCACCTTTTTCACCACGCATCCCGCATCATTCGTGCACCAGTCCAGCGGATCAATGGTCCAGAGCACAGGAAACATATTCAGTTCTGTCTCAAAGGTTTTGTCCCAACTGCCGTAAGGAGGCCGTACATAGACGACCTCCTCTCCGGTAATTTCCTTAATGATTTCATTTGTCCGTATCAATTCCTCCTTAAACTTCTCCCGATTGGAGGAATTCAGCTGCAGATGGCTGTATGTATGATTTCCGATCAGATGGCCCTCTTCCCGGATTCGCCTGACCAGCTCCGGATTTTCTTCCGCATTTTGTCCTGTGATAAAAAAGGTGGCTTTCACGCCCCGCTTTGCCAGACCGTCCAAAAGCTGGGGGGTAAAGGTCCCGGAAGGCCCGTCATCGAAGGTGAGCGCAATTTTCCCTTTGCTCTCCGGCGTCCGCACCCGCGCCAGCGCCTCTGCGATCTGCGGAGCGCTGTCCGATGACCGGACTGCACTTTCCTCCGGCTGCCCCTGCCGATACTTTCCTGCGGTCCATAAAAAGAACAGCACCAAGGTTAGAAGCCCTGTCAAAAACAATACCGTTTTTTTATCTCTCTTCCACATGATGCTGCTCCGATCATTTTTCTTATGAAGTTATTATATGCATCCGAACGTTGTCCCATTTCCTGTAAAAAAGAATCACCGTTTTTTTACGTCAAGCTCCCTGATCTGCAGCGACTCACATCACGTTCTGCGGGCAGCCGTCCAGATATTTCACGATGTTGTCAAACACGATGATCGCGCGTTTGTAAAGCGCTTCCTCAGTCGCAAATGCCACATGAGGGGTGGCGATGAGATTCGGGCAGTTCAGCAGCGGATGGCTGGTAGCGATGGGCGGTTCTGTCTCGAATACGTCCACAGCTGCGCCTGCGATTCTGCCTGCTGTCAGCGCGTCAGCCAGCGCCTGGCTGTCCACCACAGGACCGCGGGCGGTGTTGATCAGAATCGCATTGGGCTTCATCAGCGCCAGCTTATCCGCGCTGATCAGACCTCTGGTGCTGTCGTTAAGCGGCACATGCAGAGAAACAATGTCACACTCCTTCAAAATGGTATCCATATCGGTCATGGTCACACCGTCCATCTGTTTGGGGCTTCTGTTGTAGCCATACACCTCGCATCCGAAGGCTTTCGCCAGCATCGCCGTTCTGGAACCGATAGCGCCGAAACCGATCACGCCGAACTTCTTGCCTTCCAGCTCCAGCCCCACAAGGCCTGTCTTATCCTTCTCCTGCCGAACCACTTCATTGCAGGGAATGATATTGCGGTAAAGGCTTAAGGCCAGACCGAATACCAGCTCGGAAACCGCCGTATTGGAATAGCCGGCACAATTGCACACCATGATTCCTTTTTCCTTACAGTAATCCATCGCCACATGATCCACGCCGGTGAAAGCAACGGAAATCAGCTTCAGATTGCTGCAGTGTTCCAGAACTTCCTTTTTAAAAGGCAGATTGGAAAATGCCAGAATGTCAGCATCTTTGGCTCTTTCTACCAGAGTCTCCGTATCTGTCACGCGGGTGTTGTAATACACGATCTCCACTCTGTCCTGAAGCTTTTCCTTCGCCAGATCGAGCAGCCTCTTCTCCTCCACACCCAACGGTTCGATGATTACAAGTTTCATGAATACCCTCCTGTCCTGCGCCAACGGACGCACATTTCATATTAAAGTCCGGCCGTTTCACGCAGGCCGACTTGCCTGTCATTATTTTACCATAAAAGGAGAATTTCGCCTAGCGAAATTCTCCCGATAATCATGACGGCACTTATTGCCCGCTGCCGTTCCCGGCAACACCCTTTGCGATGCCTGTGGACGGTATCTTACCTCTTGCAGGCTGTTATAAAATCTTCACTGCGGTGCCGTAGGCGATGCATTCCGCCGCCCCCTGCATCAGGGAAGAGGAAGCATAGCGCACGTTGATCACCGCATCTGCGCCAAGCCCCTGGGCTTCATCCACCATGCGCTTCACCGCGATGGCGCGGGCATCATTGAGCAGTTCGGTATAGTCCGCGATCTCACCGCCCACCAGCGTCTTGACGGCAGCCATGAAATCCTTGCCGAAATTTTTACAGAAAACCACGCTTCCTTTTACCATTCCCAATGCTTCCACTTCTTTTCCGGGAATATAATCAATATTTAGCAGCTGCATCCTCTTCTCCTCCTTCGATTTCCTTCATTCTCTGCCACAGCGCCAGCAATGCTCCGACAGCGAAAACCGCCGGAATTGCCAGAAATACCGCCATCAAAAGAAGCGGCGGCGCTCCCTCCGGCTCCGTCAGAAAGGCCCAGATAAACAGGCCGTCCACCGCCAGCATCAGCGCGCAGAACACCAGCGCTGCGATAATGGAGCCCTGCTTTTTCTGCCGTTTGTCCAGCTTTTTCACATCCATGAAATGCATTCCCTCCTTCTCCAGCTTTTCCAGTTCCGCAAGCCACATGTCCGTGTCCAGCTGAGCATACTGCGCTTTTTCTTCCACCAGCCGCTCACAGACCGCCTGTATTTTGGCGAGATTGCCGCTCTGCTCTTCCAGCGCGATGATATGGCGCCTCAAGATGCCTTCCATGGTGATCGTGCCGGACTGCACCCTGCGGATTTCCTCCAGCGGCACGGACAGCTGGCGAAGCAGGCGGATCTTTTTTAAAGTCACCACATCTTCATCGCTGTAATCCCGATATCCGTTTTCCAGGCTGCGGGCAGGATTCAAAAGACCTTCCTTTTCATAAAAACGGATATTCTTTTTGGTGATCCCCACCTTCTGTTCCACTTCATTGATTCTCATGATGCCCTCCGCGCCATTTCTGTAAGCTTGCTTTGGTTCAAAGCTACACCTTCCACAGGGTGGAAGGTCAAGAGGTTTTGCGATTATTCTTCAAAATTTTTCCCTGTGTCGGGGCAAAGATACATGTTCCAGAGATAAATATCCTCAAAACCTTCCTGCTCCGCCAGGTTGATCGGCGTGCAGACGCTTCGAATGCGTTCAGACGCTGCCCTTTCTTCCCTGCTGTACAGATAACTGCCGGAAAGAGAGGAATTTCCCACCGATACCACACGGTCGGCCAGTTCTTCCGGAAACAGGCCGATTTTTGCCGCACTTTTCACATCCAGATAGTAACCGAATCCCCCGGCCAGCCAGACATGCTCAATCTCCGTCGGCGCAATGCCGTATTCCCGGATCAAAATGCGGATACCCGCATAAACTGCTGCTTTTGCCATCTGAATGGCGCGAATGTCCTCCTGGGTCAGATAGGCGTTGTTTCCCGGTTCCGCAAATCCGCTGCGATCCGCGTTCCAGGCGACCCCCGTATCAAACCAGGGCTCTTCCAACAGGCCGGTTTCATCCAGAATGCCCTCTTCCAGCATTTTGGCGATCATTGCGATTACGTCACTGCCCGCCATGCGGCCATTTGCGCCGCCTTCAAACGCCGGTCCCGCCGCTGTGGCGGTGCACATCAGCTTCTCCCGGTTTCCCAGCACCATCTCGCCGTTTGTCCCCAGATCCACCAGCAAAGATACTTTTTCAGAGCGGTGCATGCCGCAGGCCAGCACGCCGGCGAAAAGATCCGCGCCCACAAAAGCGGACAGGCCGGGAAGCAGCGTCACCTTCCGGGATTTTTCCAGGCCCTTCACAGATATCTCCTGTTCTTCCAGCGTAACAGGCCGAAAGGGATATTGGCTCAGGCCTTCCACAGAAAGTCCCGCCAAAAGATGCTCCATCACCGTATTGCCGGCAAGATAAATTCCCTTTGGCTCGCCCCGCTCTGCCTTTTGTACCAGCTGATCGATTCCTGCCGCCAGCACCTTTTCCACGCAGCTTTTCAGTTCCCGCGCATGTCCCTCCAGTGCCGCCGACATGCGGGAAACCACATCGTTGCCGAAACGCCTCTGGGGATTCATGGACTTCCACTCTCCCAGCACCCTGCCGGAATCGGTTCTCGCCTGCATGGCGATGGTGGTGGTCCCAAGATCGATGGCGATATACCACGCGGTGGAGGTGTCTTTCGGCTCTGCCGATTTGTCCGGGATTTTGGCTGCAGGGTCCGCGCCCTGTTCCGGCCTTCTCACATCCACCTGCGGTGCAGCAGTCACTATGTCAATGCCGGGCGCTTTCACATAATGCACCGCAACCTCGGCCTCCGGATCTGCCGGGTGCATGCAGGCCAGTCTGTAACCGCTTAACAGTTCCTGCTCCGTCAAAAAACGCTGCTCTGCCGCTGCCGGCTCCGGGGCCTTTGTGAGATATTTCACCTTACATCTGCCGCAGTGACCGCTGCCCCTGCAGCCGCCGTCCAGCGCATGGCCCTGTTTTTCTAAAAATTTAAACAAACTGATTTCTCTGCTCATCATACACATAACCGATGGCCGACAGCTTCTGTGTCAGCTCCTCTCTGCTGATATCCAGGTCGTCACAGCAGGCATCCAGATTCCTGTAATAGTCGCGCAGTTTTAAATTGATGAAGCTCAGCAACATCACCGGGTCTTTGGGTATCATGATTGGTCTCCTCTCATATCCGGCGTTAAAAATACTCCCTTTCGCTGCTATTTTTCTCAGCGGGAAAGGCCGCCGTTTTTTCAAAGTATATCATTGTCATCGGGAAAAATCCATGTTTTGAGCCGCAAACCGCTAAAAGAAAATTCCTGCCCACTTTCCAATGCAGGAAAATAAGCAGGAATTCTATCATATCATTTATTTCTTCACAGCCTTCAGCGCGCCGTTTTCCACCACAATCAAAATGGTGTCTCCCATTTCCACCTGATCCGCCAGAATCAGTTTTGCAGAGAGGGTTTCCACATACTTCTGAATGTAACGCTTTAACGGTCTTGCACCGTAAACCGGATCATAAGCATTGTCCACAATGAAATCTTCCGCTTCACTGCTTACTTCGATGGTCAGCTGTCTGTCCTCCAGACGGCGGTTCAAGTCAGCGATGATCAGATGAATGATGCCGCCGATGTTTTCCTTGGTCAAAGGCTTGAACAGAATCGTTTCATCCAGACGATTTAAAAATTCGGGTCTGAAATGATTGCGCAGATCATTCATCACCAGTGCTTCCGCTTCCGGTTTGATGGTGCCGTCCGCATCAATGCCGTCCAACAGATAGTTCGCACCGATATTGGAGGTCATGATCAGAATCGTATTCTTAAAGTCCACGGTTCTGCCCTGGGAATCGGTGATACGGCCATCATCCAGCACCTGCAAAAGTACGTTGAACACCTCAGGATGGGCTTTTTCAATTTCATCAAACAGCACTACGGAATAAGGCTTGCGGCGCACCGCCTCGGTGAGCTGGCCGCCTTCTTCATATCCTACATATCCGGGAGGCGCTCCGATCAGTCTGGACACGGAATATTTCTCCATGTACTCACTCATATCGATACGCACCATGTTGTTTTCATCATCAAACAAAGAGGCTGCCAAAGCTTTGGCAAGCTCTGTCTTACCCACACCGGTAGGTCCTAAAAACAGGAAGGAACCGATGGGTTTTGTAGGATCTTTGATGCCCGCTTTGGAACGGATGATAGCTTCCGTCACCTTGGTCACGCCTTCATCCTGTCCGATGACACGTTTATGCAGCTCATCATCCAGATGCAGGGTCTTGTTTCTTTCACTTTCGGTCAGTTTGGCCACCGGAATGCCGGTCCATCTGGAAATGATCCGTGCGATCTCCTCGTCCGTCACCGCTTCACGCACCAGAGAAAGATCTTCTGTTTTCACCTTCTCCTCTTCCGTTTCCAGCTGCTTCTTCAAGCCGGGCAGCTTGCCGTAAGCCAGTTCTGCCGCCTTTTCCAGATTGCCTTCCCGCTGAGCGATCTGAATTTCATTATTGACCGCCTCGATCTCTTCACGCAGTTTGGAAAGACGTTCCACACTGTTCTTCTCATTATCCCACTGGGCTTTACGGTTGGTGAACTCGCCCTTGAGCTCCGCCAGTTCTTTCTGCAGCACTTCGAGACGCTCACGGCTTAAGGTATCTTCTTCTTTTTTCAAAGCCGCCTCTTCAATTTCCAGCTGCATGACCTTACGCTGCAGCTCATCCAGCTCTGTGGGCATGGAATCCATCTCGGTTTTGATCAGCGCACAGGCCTCATCCACCAGGTCGATGGCCTTGTCGGGCAGAAAACGATCGGAGATATATCGATTGGACAATGTTGCCGCACTGACAAGCGCATTATCCATAATTTTCACACCATGATACACTTCGTATCTTTCTTTCAGACCACGCAGAATGGAAATGGTGTCTTCCACTGTGGGTTCATCCACCTGCACCGGCTGGAAACGCCTCTCCAGCGCCGCGTCCTTTTCAATATATTTGCGGTATTCGTCCAGCGTCGTTGCACCCACACAGTGCAGCTCGCCTCTGGCCAGCATGGGCTTTAACAGGTTGCCCGCATCCATGGCGCCATCGGTCTTGCCCGCACCCACGATGGTGTGCAGCTCATCGATGAACAGAATGATCTGTCCTTCGCTCTTCTTCACATCCTCCAGCACCGCTTTTAAACGCTCTTCAAACTCGCCGCGATACTTGGCACCGGCTACCAGCGCGCCCATATCCAGGGAAAAAATCTTCTTATCCTTCAGTCCCTGCGGCACATCCCCGCGGACGATACGCTGGGCCAGACCTTCCACAACCGCAGTTTTGCCCACGCCGGGCTCACCGATCAGCACCGGATTGTTCTTCGTCTTTCTGGAAAGAATCCGAATCACATTTCTGATCTCAGCATCTCTGCCGATGACAGGGTCAAGCTTCTGGGCTCTTGCCCGCTCCACCAAATCCTGCCCGTACTTCTCCAGCGTATCATAAGTGGCTTCCGGATTATCGCTGGTCACTCTCTGATTGCCCCGCACGGTGGACAGCGCCTGCAAAAAGCGCTCTCTGGTGATGCCGTACTCATTAAAAATCTGCTTCAATTCTCTGTTGGGGTGATTGAGCATGGCTAAAAACAGATGCTCCACGGAAACGTATTCGTCTCCCATCTGTTTGGCTTCATCCTCGGCCTGCAAAAGCGCCTGGTTTAAATCCTTCCCGATATAAACCTGTCCGCCGGAAACCTTCACACGCTTCTCAATCGCCTGCTTGGCCCGATTGACGAAATGCTCCTTCTGAATTTCCATCTTCTCGACCAGCTTCAAAATCAGGCTGTCCTCTATGGTCAGAAGGCTGTACAACAAATGTTCCTGTTCAATTTCCTGATTGCCGTATTCGTAAGCCAGTTTTTCACAGTTCTGAACGGCTTCTACGGACTTCTGTGTAAATTTGGAAATATTCATATGACTACCTCCTTGTGCTTTATTCATTCCTAAGTGTGGGCGGAATATGCATGAGCTATAGTTCCGACCTTGCTTGTTATAGAGGATGTGTAACACCTCTCTACTGATGCTAATATAGCACTGGTTGTTAGCACTGTCAAGAGGTGAGTGCTAATTGATTTATTAAAAAATAGTAAAGTCATATACAAGCTGACAGGTAATGTACAATTCCATCCTCAGTATCTTTCATAAGCTTCTTTTCCTTTACCCGCAGCGCCGGAAGTTCGGTATCATAGATTGTGATTCGCAGACCTACGATACGCTGCTGCAATAGAATTTTGGATAGATCCTTGTAAATTCAACAATGTTCTTCAATGCTGTTTCTGTGGCTTTGTGTAACAAAGCCCTATAACGTAACCCCCTGTTTAAAAATGGCCATGTCATGATATCCGGTGATTTCACTGCATACCTTCCTGCCGGAAGCCACATCCAGAATATATTCGAAGAAAGCCTCCGTAGTCTCTGTCATATCTGCGCTTTCCGCCAAAACGCCGGCATTAAAGTCGATCCACTTTTCTTTTTTACCTGCCAGTCTGCTGTTGCTGGATATCTTAACAGTGGGCACCGGAGACGCGAACGGAGTTCCTCTTCCGGTAGTAAACAGGACGATCTGAGCACCTGATGCTGCCAGAGCAGTGGATGCCACCAGATCATTCCCAGGCGCACTGAGCAGGTTCAGCCCCGGTTCTTTTACCGTCTCACCATAAGCAAGAACTCCCTTCACCAGTGCGGAACCGGATTTCTGGGTGCAGCCGAGAGATTTATCCTCCAGAGTGGAAATACCTCCCGTTTTATTGCCGGGAGACGGATTTTCATAGATCGTCTGATTGTGACGCTTAAAGTAATTTTTGAAATCATTGATCAGATTCACTGTTTTTTCAAACAACAATTCATTCTCACAGCGATTCATCAGCAGTGTCTCCGCGCCGAACATTTCCGGCACTTCTGTCAGAATCGTCGTGCCCCCGCACGCGATCAGCATGTCTGAAAACTGTCCCACAAGAGGATTTGCGGTGATGCCGGAAAAACCATCACTGCCTCCGCACTTCATTCCAACGATCAGCTTATCTGCACTGATCCTGGTACGTTCCAGCAAGGACGCCTGATCGATCAGCTCACGAATCAGCTGCAGACCGTCAGCCATTTCATCATCACTTTCCTGACATACCAGAAACTTCACTCTGTTTTCATCGTACTCACCGATATGATTCTTCAAGATCTCTATATTGCTGTTCTCACAGCCAAGTCCAAGAACCAAAACGCCTCCGGCATTGGGGTGATTGATCAGATCCGCCAGAATGGTTCTTGTATGCTCCTGATCGTCTCCCATCTGTGAACAGCCGTAGGGATGTGGGAAAGCTGCCACCTCATCCACGCTTCCCTTTACAAAAGCAGACGCCTCTCTGGCCATTGCCGACGCAACATTATTCACACATCCCACTGTCGGAATGATCCATATTTCATTTCTCACTCCCACTTTACCGTCCGGGCGTTCAAATCCCATGAAATAGGCTTCCCGCTTTTCCATCTCCTTCAATTCCACCGGTTCGTATGTATAATCCAGCAGATCACCCAATCCGGTCTTGAGATTGTGAGTGTGAATCCATTCGCCTTTTGAGACCTTCTGCGTCGCATGACCGATCGGATATCCGTATTTTATCACCTGCATGTTTTTATCCAGATCCTGCGATGCCATTTTGTGTCCGGCAGGGATGTCCGATACCGCTTTGATCTCCTCATTGTCCATCAGAAACACTTCGCCCTGTCTGATCTCATCAATTGCGACCACCACATTGTCGTCGTTATGGATCCTGATTATGTTAGCCATTTGCCGTTTTCCTTTCCTGTGAAGCTGTACGCCTTCCGGCTCAGTTATGAAAGAAACAGTCCGGTGTGCAGCCGGGCCGTCACATCTCTCAGTCTTCCCCAAAGTTTTTCTGCATCGCCTTGCGCATACCAAGCGTTCTGACATCCTCAAGATATGCTGCTGCCTGATCAGCCAGACCGTCGATTTCTGTCAGATTTTGTCCCCAAAATGCAACATTGGACAGGCACAGATTTACAAATTCAGCTGTTTCCTTTTTGCAGTTTGCCGCAAAGAAATCCAATACTGCAGCATCATCCATGATCTTATATGCTTCACCGTCACGCTTTCCGATCAGGACCTTGTCCTGTCTCTCGGTTGCAGAATAGAAAGCCATCCGGGCAGCGACAGAAAAGGTCAGACGCTTCGGCAGTTCACCCGTGTTCTCCACATAGGCAAGAAGGCTCGGCATACATCTTGCGCGCCATTTGGATACTGAATTCAGGGATATGGATAAAAGTGAATGCTTCACATAAGGATTTCTGAACCGGGTGATCACTGCCTGGGCAAATTCCTTTAATTCCTCCTTCGGCAACGTGAGAGTGGGAATCACTTCATCATAAATGCAATGATACATGAACTCATATAGCATTTTATCTTCCATAGACTCTAGCACATAATCGTTGCCTGCCAGGAAAGAAGCCAGCACAAAGGATGTATGCGCACCATTCAGGATTCTGACCTTTCTCTGTTTATAAGGCTTCTGATTGTCTGTAAAAATGACAGGAAGACCGGCTTTCGTCAACGGCAGTTCTCCGCTGATATCCTTTTCACTTTCAATGACCCAGAGCGCAAATGGCTCACCTGTTACGATATTGTGGTCTTCATATCCCCATTCTTCCCACAGCCGTCTGTCCTCACCGGCAGGATATCCGGTAATGATACGGTCAACAAGTGTGGAGGTAAATACGCATGCCTCATTCAGCCACCGCTTAAATCCTTCTTCCAGTCCCCAGTTATCCGCCTGCTTCAGCACACATTCCTTTAAATGAATGCCATTGTCATCGATCAGTTCAACAGGGAGCATCACGAGGCCTTTATCATATGCGCCATCGAAATATTGGTATCTTTCATAAAGGAACTTGGACAGTTTTCCGGGGAAACTGGCGGGAGGACACATCTTAAGCCTGTCGTTTTTGTCGTACACGATTCCGGCCTCTGTTGTATTGGATACGATAAACCTGAGTGTATCAAGTTTTGCATATTCGCTGTATCTGTCATACTCTTCATATGACGCAACCGCATCTGTCACGCTCGTAACAATGCGGTTTTGCACAGCAGGTTTGCCGTCTGCAATGCCTCTCAGGGAAACTGTATACTGACATTCCTGATTGCGCAGTCTCTCCAGCGTGCCGGATTCGATGGGCTTTACCAGTACGATATCTCCTGCGAAATATCCTCTTTCATTGGCGATATCGATCATATAATCCACAAAACCGCGTAGGAAATTTCCTTCCCCAAACTGTAATACCTTAATTGGCCGTTCTGCCTTCCCTGTCTTTTTTTTATTCAACAATTCCATCGTATCTCTCCTTGTATGATATCCATAGAAGCCTGTCCCAAATGCAAAAAGATCATGACCTATTTCCCGCGCACAGCCGTTTTATCATTCACATTAAATGCAAAATTCGTATTTGTCGGCGCCTTCTTCACGCCGCCCTTTGCCAAACTGCGAAGCTGCTCTGCACTCAGCACATCAGCGGGATGGAAAGCTTCGCTTTTTAAATAAGAAATCAGCCGATTTCTCAGCCAGCGCGCTGCAGGGTCATCCTCGTCAAACCGCAGACTGCATACCAAAAGCCTGCCGTTCATAACCTGAAACTCAAACAGCGCAGCCTGACGAATCGCATATTTATGAACAGACGCCACTTCAATGATCGGATGAAAGGGCACTTCATCACTTTCAAAGCAAATCGCCTGCCCGCCTTCCAAAAGTCGGGCAAACTGCCATCCGCAAAAGCCATCATTCGGCAGATCTCTAAAAACCGGATGGTCATGGATCACAGTCGCAAGATTTCCGCCTGTCCGTCCTGCAAGCGCAATGCGAAAGGTTGTGGGCAGGCTTGCAAACGGCTCCGTACCAAGCAGCAGCACATCCCGTCCCTCTTCCAGAAGCCTTTCCAATCGCTCCAGTTCCATTCCTTCGGATATCACCATCCCATTATCGCTCCTATCGGAATCTTCCCATGCCTCGTCCGGAAACAGATACAGCTCCCACTCATTTTCAGCAAAGATTTCGCAGCCATCCAAAGTCACATACAGCTTCATGGCTCCCGGCTTTTTTACGTCGGGTAAAGTGCAGGAAAATTCATATAAATTGGAAACAGTCCCGTTTTTCACCCGATCAATCGTCACATGCCTGCGCTCGACCACCGCACCATCCAGGCTGAGCCGAACACATAGATGCGCGTCTTCCAGATCTTTTTTTCCATAATAAGAAATCAGAATATGAAATTTCAAAGCTTCTTTTGCGGTGAAATTGGTACGTTTTCCAAGATCGGTAAGCAACACCGCTGCAGAGTTGTACATCAATACATTTCTCACCGTCTCACCCGGCTTCATCTCATAAAACTCATTCATCATCCCTACGTCATAGCCAAAGGTATGCCAGTGGGTGTCTAACGGTCCCAGAAAATCATAGCCCGCTATGTGATTGCTTCTGCGCACAGCTTCAAAACAGTATTTCCGCACACGGCGCTGCCACTCGGAGGAATTTATAAAATACAGCGGTGCCTTCTTCAAAAGCCCTTTTTTCAAAAGATGTCTTTCTATGGAAGAAAACATCTCCGTTTTTCCGATGCGGGTATCTTTATATCTGTCTTTCAGGCTCAGATCCGCATAGGTGCCGTCAATACAGATTTCATGGCTCACGCGGGGCTTATTGTACGCACAGCTCCAGGCATCCACTTTTTGGGGATCTGCATCCAGAGAAGTATAGCTGTGCTGTCCGTTTGCATAGCTTGAAAAAAGATCGCCAAATTCGCTCAGCTTCCTGATGCGGCGCGGATGATGCTTTAAGGGTTCCTCCCGGGTTTCGGCCTCCTGCTCAGGTTCTGCCCAGAAATATTCCACGCCTCTCATGGCGCTCATGGGAGAAAACAGCGCATCCGTATTTTCATGCACAAAGGTTCCGAAATCGCGCAGATACTCGATAAAGGGATCATCCAACAGAAGCTCGTTTCCGCAGCAGTAAATCACAACAGAAGGATGCCTTCGGCAGAACTTCACGATCTCCTCCCACTGGGAGAGCGTGGTGTTGTTCGGACACTCCACCTGAATGAGCATGCCCAGCTCATCCGCAGCCTGTAAATATTCCTCCTCCGGAACCCATGTGTGAAAGCGAATGAAATTAAATCCCAGCTTTTTCACGGTTCGGATGATGCTGCGGTAATACACAGCGTCATGATTCGGATGCACTGTCTCCGGAAAATAGCAGTGTTCACAGATACCCCGCAGATAATAGGGAATATCGTTCAGCCGAAAATGCACACCGTCTGCCACAAGCCTTCGCACCCCGAAGCTGCGCACCAGCGCACCTTCCCTACAGGAAATTTCCAGCGTGTACAGCTTTGGATTTTCGGGGCTCCATCGCTCCAGACCACAGGTATCAAAGGAAAACTCCTCTAAAATTTTTTCGGAGGTTTCCCCGGAAAACTCCCAGCTGCATTCTCCGCTCTTTATCAGCCGTTTTCCGTCACAGACCTTCCATCGGCAGACATCACCTCCGATTTTTGATAAAAATTTTGCCATTCCGTCCATTTCCACCTTCACATGGACGCTTTCGCAGTCTTCCGATATCAAAATCGAGGCATCCCGCAAAGGACTGTTATACACCCTCAGCTCCACATCCCCCGTTATGCCGCCGCTGCATTCGTTTGCCGCACGGGAAGTGAGGCCGGATACAGGCTCCCCCGCATATCCTTTCAGGCGATGATTCGACACGGACAGGACAATCGTATTTTCGCCATCCTTAAGCACATCATCCTGAATCTTCATTTCAAAAGGAGCGCTGTAACCTTCATGCCGTCCCAGATATACATCATTTACCCAGACAGAAACCGCGTTTTGCACTCCCGCAAAATGAAGCACCGCAGCGCTGTCAGTCTTTTCGAACCAAAAACTGCGCCGATAAAAGAAATTTCCGATCACATTCGGCAATGCCATGTCCGGTGCGTTTCCCGCTATCGGATACTGCCAGATGCCGTATTCCGGATTAATTTTCAGGTTTCGAAAAAAAGGAGTTTCCAGAAACGCTTCCGTCATGTCCTCCCAGTACCCCGGCACAGCCTGCTCCACCACATAGCTGCCCATGCCTTCCGGAGAAATTTGGGAAAAATCATTCTCCAGACTCTGAAAAGGCGGCTCGTTCCCGGTATATTTCTCCTCCTGATAGTACATTTCCCATGCACCGTTTAATGAAAAAGAAGTATAAATCAAAACATTCTCTCCCTGCTAATCAAACAATTCATCCCTGATCGCTTCTGCATCCACCAGATAAACACCCCGGAAACCTTCGTGGGTGGAATCAAAGCTTATTCTGCTGCCATCCTGATTCCATCTGGGATGCAGGTCACATCTGATATCCGTCGTGGAACGGGGAAGCGAATAAAATTTCCCCAGATCCATGCAGGTATTCTTCTCAAAGCTGTAAATCCGCAGCGTCTGCATCATCTTCTCATCGGGATAGGTATCCGTCAGCAGAAATTTTCTATCAGGCGAATAACTCATATGATTATCATCATAGAAAAATCCGTCTGCAACCGGACATCCTTCCCAGGTCTTGTCGGTGAAAATATAATTATTTCCCCAGCCTCTTGCGCACGCCAGTTCTCTGCCTCCTGCATACATGATCAGATGCTCTTTATCAATCCAATAGTAATGAGACTGTACGCCGTAATCGGATAGCAAAAACATGTCACTTCCGTCCCGATTGGCAGTGATCACTGCGGTGTCATGCCGCTTTCCCGGCTCCGGAAAATTGCGGACCTGCATCACAAAACGGCTTCCATCCGTATTAAAACCGAGATGATTGATGATCATCTTCTGGTCCTTATCCCCGAAATGCCTGTGGGAAAACTCCCAGATTTCCTCCAAAGATATGATCAGCCTGCTCTTTCCGCTCTTTAAATTGATCAGAAATACGTCGTCCTCTGCGCTGTGGTTATGGTAATAAAACGGATCCCCATATTCCGCATAGCCATAGCCGGGTCGAAAATCATACATGCGCGGAAAGTTGATGCTCAGCGCATAATCTCCCTTCGGAGATACGTTCGCCACCGGTCTGTCCAGAAACCGTTTTTTCCCTGTATGAATATTTAAAACCGTCGCATTATAGTCGCCATCGGACAGGGAATTGTAGATGACCTCATCCTTCGGAGCCAGAGGATTCCACTGCAGCATGGCTCCCTGCTGAAAATTCCAGGCGCCCGTCACATCCAGTTTTTCATATTTTGCAGTGTTCATATCCAAAATCCCTACCTCTGCCGTATCGCCCCTTTTCTGCAGACGATCCGCAAAACTCACCCGGTGGGTGAGGTGCAGATCGCCGCAAAAAGGCTGAAGATCGTAGTATCCAAAGAAAAACTCTCCGTCAGCCGGTGATATCCGTCTCGCACAATATGACTTTTTCAATAATTTCATAGCACTCTCCATTTCTTTCAGGCAAAAATTCTGCTGCTTCTTAGGCTGTGCCCAAAGGCTTTTTCACATGATAACAGGTCAGCTCATCCCGACGGACTTCCGGTTTTGCCCAGTATACCGCGTTGCGGATGACTGTCTGCACATTTTCATCATAAAAAGTCGGATATTCCTCATGTCCCGGCTGGAAGTAAAATATCTTACCGTTTCCTCTTAAAAAAGTACAGCCGGAACGAAACACATCTCCGCCCTCATACCAGCCGATGAAAATCAGATCATCAGGCTTTGGAATGTCAAAGGGCTCCGAATAAATTTCCTCATGAGGCAGTTCAAAATATCGTCCGATTCCTCTGGTGATCGGATGTGTCGGATTGACATTCCAAAGAATTTCCCTGTCCTCATCGATCCGCCAGGACAGATAGCCGGTGGTCCCCGTCAAAAGCTGAAAAGGCTTGGAGCGATGGGCGGAATGCAAAGCGATAAATCCCATTCCCTTAAGCACCGCATCCCTCACCCAAAAAGCGATCTTATCCGGGACGCGATCCTGACGGCAATGTGCCCACCAGATCAGCACATCCGTGTGATTCAATACCTCTTCTGTAAGACCGCATTCTTCATCCTCCAGCGTGGCGGTTCTCACCTCGATGTCATCACATCTTAAAAAGTCGCAATGGCGTTATGCATTCCGTTTGGGTAAAGCTCATCGGCAATCTTCACTTCCTTTTCCACACAATATTCATTCCAGACAGTCACTCTGATCATGAGATCTCCTTTCTGCATCCGAAACTCTACTTTTTCCAGATGCTTTCCAACTGCCACAAAGAGCATTTCCAGGATGCAGCTTCACTTTCTATGGTCAGCGCCTTTTCTTTTTCCACATTGGAAAAGGTGGCTGATATTTCATCGCAGATAAAAAATTCAATGGATTTTGCATCTGTGACGATTCTCACTCTGAAAACCCCTTTTGTGGTAAGCCTGTACTCTTTTTGGCTGGTAAACTGCAGGATGCCGGTATCCGGATAATAAGTAAAACCGGAGCCGTTTACCAGCAGACAGACGAACCTTTGGGCATCTATTGTGATTTCGGCATCTCCCGGCACTTCCAAAGGAATGACACATGCCTTCCGATCATACTCATCCCTGTCCCCAACAGAACCTTCCATCACTTTCGCCTCTTTCTTTCGAAGGGCAGAAAATGCCTCTATCGGAACCCGAAACAGGCGATATCCCAGCTTCGTATCATGGAAGGTAAACCGGCAGATCAGGGACATGGACTGCGAAAATGCAAGTCCGTGTTTTTCATCATCCGGGTTATAGTGCCAGCTCTGAGACAGATCTCTCATCCATGCCATATGATATCTGGAGTCCTTATCCGGATGGGAATTAAAGGTCTGGCCCGCATATGTTGCAGAACCGTAGTCCAGATAATGGGATTCTCCGATCTGGGTAAAGGCATAATTTTCAAACGTTCCCACACGATACATGCCGTTTCCTCCGTAGAGAATCCACTTTTTTTCCCCGGACTCGGCCGCTGTCATTTCAAACAGATCCGGACATTCATAAAGATCCATCGTTCTGGAACGAAACGTCCAGTTCACACAGTCATTGGAGGAATAAAAGCTGACACAGTTTTTTCCCTCATATTTTTCATATACTGCGATACAGAGGCTGCCGTCTTCCATGCTCAGAATTTTCGGATCACGCCACCCCTGCGTCGGAGAAGAAGGAATGATCGGATTTTTTTCAAAATATTGAAAAGAATAGCCTCCGTCCGTGCTGTACATAAGCATCTGCCCCCGCGTGCCGACAGGCTTTCGTTCATCGAATATTCTGTTGGCCAAAGCGGTATAGGCGGCAAGAACCGTCCCTTTTCCATATCCGGACAGATTATTCTCATCCACTATGGCGCTGCCGGAAGCGATCGATGTCTGCATATCCCAGGGACGTATCACATCCGGATATTCCTTAAAATGCACACCGTCTCTGCTCACCGCAAATCCCCAGCTTAAGTTGACCGCTCCATGGGTCGGACCGTAGGGATTGTGCTGATAGTTCATGTGGAATTCCCCATTCACATAAACCAGTCCGTTGGGGTCGTTCAGCCATCCTCTTTTGGGAGAAAAATGCACCTGCTGACGTCCCTCCTCCCGGTAAAGGTCCGGGTACAGATCCGTTCTTTCCTCCATTTCGCCGCCAACGATAATTGAGTCAAAAAGATCGTCCGGCGCACTCTCATCCTTACAGGACAGCTCTACCACATGCCCGGCAAGCTCGTTCAGATACAGCGGGCAGTAAAAATCCGCATTTTCTGCCGCCAGTCCTATGCGAAACTCTGCAAACTGTTTCCCGCTGTCCAGATCCACAATTCTGATATAACGCTTCTCTTCTTCCGAAATGTCAACGATTGGAAGATGCAGGATTGTTTCATTCAATTGATATATTTTCCGTACCATATCCAGGTCCCCTCATTCAGACTTTATAAAAACACTTCCCGTCCTGTCTCTGCCGACTCATAAACTGCCTCCAGAATTTTGACCATGTCCACGCCCTGCTGGGGCACGAACATCGGCTCTGCACCGTTTAGTACCACGTCCGCGAAATGGCGCAGATTCGCCTCATGAATCTGGATTCCCGCGCTGTTGTCGATGTTGGGCATAAAATCAACAGTCCTGCCAAACTCCTCCGTATAAATTCCCAGCTTATCGGTTACAGAGTTCCAGCACGCGCCGGATTTTGTTCCCCGCAGTTCAAAAAATCGCTGTTCCTTTTCGATATTGGGAGCCCAGGAAAATTCAATCTGCATGCAGGCGCCGTTTTCAAACCGGATAAAGCCCATGGCAAGATCCTCCACATCGAAGGTTCCATCGGCATTCTTTTCACCGAATTTTGAATTGACGGAATCAGAAACATCGCTGTCCGCAAATTTGCAATAGGTACAGCCGCTCACCGCCACAGGTTTTGGATTTCCCATGAGCCACAGTGTCAGGTCTATCATATGCACGCCGAGATCGATCAGAGGACCGCCGCCGGACTGGGCCTTTG
The DNA here is from genome assembly GCA_017482485.1 of Lachnospiraceae bacterium. GTDB lineage: Bacteria > Bacillota > Clostridia > Lachnospirales > Lachnospiraceae > Gallintestinimicrobium. The sequence goes on along the minus strand of JAFUMV010000001.1, from coordinate 17,220 downwards.
TGGTAAACCAGCCTCCCTTTCCCGGGATTCCTCTGCGTCTCTGCCAGCCACAGCGCACCGCATAGATTTCACCCATTTTTCCCGCCTCTATGTATTTCTTTAAATAGGAAGAAATCTGCATGTAGCGGTTGTTTCTCATCACCATCAGCACCTTACCGCTCCTGCAGGCTGCCTCTTTCATTCTTTCTGCATCGGCAGCAGTCATGGCATCGGGCTTTTCACAAAATACATGAAGGTCGCGTTCCAGCGCTTCCACCGCAATGATCGGATGAAGATAGTTGGGCGTACAGATGTCCACAGCATCAATATCCGGCAGCTTCAGCACATCCTTATAATTTTCAAATACCCGGGGAACATGAAATTCCTCTGCCATTGCTCTGGCCTTCTCCGGCTTAATATCGCAGATGGCCACCACCTCCACGTTATCCATCCGGGAATAACTGCCCATGTGTGCGCCCCTTGCAATTCCGCCTGCTCCAATCAGGGCTACTCTCAGTTTTTTCATAGCAATTGTCCTCCAAATAAACAGGCTGCAGCATTACTGCTGCAGCCATCCAACATTTTTCTGAAAAGATCCCTCAACAGAAAATCATCAAAAGAACTTATTTCGATGCTTCAAATGCATCCCACTGAGCCTGGATTTCATCCAGAACCTTCTGTGCGCCTGCGGCTTCCAGTTTCGCAACGAACTCATCTACAGTTGCATCAACGTCCTCTACAGTACCGGACAGCAGCAGATTGTTGTATTCGCTCACAATAGCGGTCATTGCAGCATATTCATTGGAAATGCTCTCTGTGTTGGCGCGGAAACCGATGGTAGGAATATCAACAGCTTCTTCCATTGCCTCATCAAAAATCGCATAGCCTTCTTCCGGGAAACCAACAGGAGAATAACCGATCAGCATGTTGCCCATTCTGGAGCTGTCGCCGTTCCATACATCCGCATGATCGGGATAATTTGTGTAATCCACCTGTCCTGCTTCTGTCAGATCATAATGCACACCTTCCACGCCATAGGTAAAGGTATTCTTCACTTCAGGTACAGTGTTCAGAACCTCGAGGAATGCCAGCGCGCGGTCAACGTCTTCACAGCTGGAAGTGATAGTCTGAACCCATCCGGGATCATCCAGAACATTGATATAAGGGGTCATAGCCAGGAAATCCAGTTCAAATCCGCGATTTGCACTTTCCTGATATTCTCTTCCGGGGAAGTAAGTTACAGTTTCCAGACCAAAGACATCTGCATCAAACTTTTCAACATCAAAGTTTTCAACCGTCAGAATATCTTCCGGCAGATAGCCCTTCTCATACCATTCTTTTGCCTGATGTGCAAGTTCTCTGTAGGTATCGGTCATGAACCAGTTTTCTACGGTTCCGGGGTTTTCGATGCTCATACAAGCGAGATTGCCGTAAAGGTTTCTGTATTTTGCCTGATATGCGCTGCCCATATACCAGCTTGCCTGAGAATATGTAAGCATGAGGCCTTCACGACCGTCTTCCTTGAGCTTTTCCAGAATATCATCGATTTCGAAAATGGTGCGTCCGCTTAAGTCGATATCATATTTCTCAACGAAATCGTGAGGAATATAAAAGCCCCATTTCAGACAGCCTTCCTTATAACAGGGAACACCGTAAATAGCGCCGTTAACGGTAGCCGCTTTCCAGTGATCTTCGCGCAGGGTGTTGTACAGAGTTGTGTACTTTGTCTGCAGAAGCTCTGTCAGATCCGCATAAGCGCCGTCTGCAGAAGCTACAGGGAAGTGAGAAGCTCCGGAGTCACCCATGATGATATCGATCTTCTCACCGCTGACAAGTGCAAGATCCACTTCGTTGAAGAAGTTGTCGCCTTCATTCAGCGTCTTGAACTTCACCGTTACATTCAAATCCTTCACAGCATCCAGATTGTTGACAGCTTCTGCTACCACTGCATCATCAGTACCTGTAAACTGATTAATAAATACTACCAGTTCTACGGGTTCCAGCTCCTGTACTTCAGGAGCAGCTTCTTCCACAACGGTTTCCGCTGCAGCTGCTTCTTCTGAAACAACCTCTTTTGCTGTTTCCTTTTCAGCAGAAGAGCCGGATGCTTCTTCTGCGCTTCCACATGCTGTAAGCAGTGTGCTCATCATCATCGCTGCCATCATCATTGCAGAAACAATTTTCTTCCCTTTTCTCATTTCAGATTTTCCCTCCTTTATTTGTTTTGGCTTTTTAAGCCGGTTGCTATATAGTTAAGCCAGCCATTTCCGCGGTAAATCGGCCGGACTGTAACTCTGGAAAATTCTCAGCCCTTTACAGCGCCTACGGTAATGCCCTGAATAAAATACCGTTGGAAAAACGGATATACGATCAGGATCGGTCCCATTGTCACGCAGAGAAGTGCCATGCGCATGGAAGTTCCGGGAGCGCGGTTCAGACGCTCAATCTGTCCCGGCGTCAGATTATCCATATTGTTACGCAGATATTCCAGACTCTTCTCTATTCTCACCAGCAAAAGCTGCAGAGTTGTTTTATTGGGATCATCAATATAAAGCATACACTGCTGCCATTCATTCCAGTGGCCGATCGCGGACATAAAACCGATCGCCGCCAAAGAAGGTATCATCAGAGGAAGAACTACCTGAAAAAAAAGATAAAATTCGCCCGCTCCGTCAATCTTGGCCGCCTCAATCAGCGAATCCGGAATATTGCTCTGGATGAAAGTGCGCATCACAATGCAGTTGAAAGCCGAAACCGCACCGGGCAGAACCAGTACCAGCAAATTATCCTTCAGATGATACATGTTCGTATTTACAATATAGGAAGATACCATACCGCCGTTAAACAGCATGGTGATCAAAAGAACTACAGAAAGGAATCTGTTCAGCACCCAGTCTTTTCTGCTCAGAGCATAGGCAAACATGCTGGTAAACAGCAGGGTAACGCAGGTGCCCACAATTACCTCAAACAATGTGATCTGGTAGGATTTCAATATCTGACCGCTGTATTCCGCCACATACTGCCAGCCTTTTAATGACCAGGCACCCGGGAAAAAGCTGAAACCTTTTTCGCTGAGACTGGTTTCATCCGTAAAAGAAACAATGATTACCAGAACCAGCGGGAGCAGGCATACCACTGCCAGTAAACCCAGTATCAGGGTTAATACAGGCTGTGATTTTTTCATTCGATTTTTCATGCGCTCATTTTCCTCCTTTCCGGCTTTTTAGAACAGGGAATGTTCCGGTGAAATCTTCCGTGTAATCAGGTTGACCACCACCACCATGACACAGCCCACCACCGACTGGAACAGCGTAATCGCAGCGGTGACGCTGAAGTTGCTGCCATCATTGACCAGCGCATTCAGCACATAGGCATCCAGCGTCTGAGTCGTGGGATACAGAGCGCCGATATTTAAGGTACACTGATAAAACAGACCGGTATTGGATGTCATGATGCTGCCAAGACTTAACAGGGTCAGAATCGCGATCATGTTTGATAACACATGGTGATCAGAGAATTGACGATACCCTTGTCAGCAAGCAAACCTCTCAAAATAAAGGAAACCGCCACAAAAGAGATGAAGGTAGGCATGATCATGATTGTCTGGGATACCTTTGCAAAATACTTATTGCGGCATTCGTTTAAAGCGATGGCAAGAGATACATCCGCAATAGTTCCGATGATGCGGAACAGAAAATAATATCCCACCGTATTCCGGAATATTCTCCAGGTCGTATCACCCGTCATAAACAAAAACCGGATATTATTGAGGCCGCACCAGTCGCTGCCCCAGATGCCCTTGTTAAACTTATAATTCTTAAAGGCGAGAACCAGTCCGGCCATCGGCACGTAATTAAACATGATGATCAGAGTCAGTCCCGGCAGCACGAACAGCAATAAGGCTCTGTTCTTCCAGATGTTTTTCCAAAAATAATGCTTTCCCTGCTTCATTTTTTCACTCCCATAACAATTTCACATTAGTGCCTTTGCAGCGGGAACTCGATATGCTTGAAAATTATATTTTGCTGCAGAATTTTCTGTGCGGGGATCGGATTATTTTTGATTATGATGCAAAAGTGGATTCCGATCGGACATACATTCCCAAAATGCTGCTTCAGCCCCTTGTGGAAAACTGCATTATGCATAACAATGGAAATGATTTTGTGGAAATAAAAATTTCCTGTTTTGTAGGGGAGAAAAAGTTCTGTATTGTTGTAGAGGACAACGGAAGCGGAAGGCTTGTTGACAATATTAATCAGACTTTGCGGGAGGCAGATGATAACAGCGGATTGAAGGAGCATGGAATTGGGATTTGCAATGTGAATCAACGCATCAAAATGAGATATGGCGAAAGCTTTCGTCTGCATTATACCCGGACGGAAGAAGGAGGCGTAGCCGCCTGTGTAGAACTTCCGGATACCGTAGCAATTCTATTATGAATCAATTTCATTCGGCATACAGCATGAAAGATAACATGCTGTATGTTTTTTTGTGCTGTTTGTTAATTTTGTATATAATTTTGTTGAAAATACTATAAAAAGCCGGAATAGTGCTAATGAATCGAGTATTTATCATTGAGGCCTGTCGGATAATTGTGATAATTTTAAAGTTGGGAGCAGAAACATTATATCGCAAAAAAGTGCATAATCCCTGCACCGCGTTCGCGATTGTTTCTTCATTATGCAAAACCGCCACATTATATACAGAATTCAGAGAATTGCAGAGAAAATGGGGATTGATCTGCGCCTGCATGAGATTCAGCTCCATCCTGCGCATCTCCTCCATGTGCTCCATTTGTATTCTGGCAGACTCTTCCACCCGGTAAATCAGCGTGTTATAGCTCTCATACAAAATGCTGATATCCTCATCCTGAATGGACTGAATGGATTCAATCGGCGTGATTTTTGTATTCCGCATATGCTGTGCAAGGAACAGAATATCTCTTGTCATCCTGCGGGAAAACAGAATGCTGATGCCTCCTCCAAGCAAAAGTGCAGCAGCCAGTAACATAAAAAACGGCAGCAGCGATCTGAAATAATTTTGCTGCACTTCCACGTCAGGAACCAGCGTCACCAGATCCAGTTCCTGTGTCACATGATTGACTTCCACCGCGTATTTTTCATCCTGCAGTTTGATCAGCTGATTGGCACCGATGTTTTCCCTAAGCCATGACAAATCTTCTCCCTCTCCCGCTTTCGGATCAGAAGTATATAAAATATTTCCATCTTTATCCGTCAGCCAGAATATCGTATCAGAAGACAGCTCAGAAGCATCTACATGCTCCCGTATCCAGGAGGTGTCCATCGCAATAAAAATGACTCCCAGCACAACCGTCTCCACCCCGGCCACCTCATTGATTACCGTGTAATTATTATTTATTCTCATATATTGAAGGCTGCGCACCATACAGAGTTTTTCATTATCATCCCCCATGGTGAGCCAAAGGCTTTGATTCGGATTTTCCTGCGTCCATTGAAACCATTCTTCATCGCACACCAGCTCATCAGAGTACACCCAGGCATTGCCGTCCAGAGAAGCACCTTCAATTTCTATCGCCGTCAGTTTCTCATAAACCTCAAACTCAGGATTCATGAAAAAATATACATGATATTTGTTGGTAAATGACTGCAAAGCAATATCGATATAATTTTCCAGCAGCTCTATCGTCTGATAAAATGACTGAACCAGACTTTTACTGTCTCCTTCATAGTACATAATCTTTTCCCGGATTCCGGAATTTTCACTGTTCAAAGTGTTGATTGCCATTTCCATCTGGCTGAACGCTTTTGATATATTTGAGGCATTGTTATCCGCTACCTGACGGATACTCTCATAAACGGACTCGTCCGCCTGCTGTTTATAATAGATGGAAAAGCCTGCGGTAAGCGCCACGGATATGCTGATCAGAATGGAAAACAGGCCGATGGACAGGCGCTGAAAAAGATTCCTCTTTCTTTTATTTCTCATTTTCCAGTTTCTCCATTTCTAACTGACACTGCAGCCGATATTCCGTAGGGGACACCTGCAGCTGTTTTCGGAACACTCTTGAGAAATAATTCTGATTGCGAAATCCTGACCGAATGGCTATTTCATTAATAGAAAGAACCGGATTGCGCAAAAGTTCAAGCGCATATTCCATACGTCTTTTATTGATATAAACGTTCAAAGTCTCACCCGTATAACGTTTGAACAACCTGCTGATATGATCGGCCGAAAAATGAAACCTTTCTGCAAGCATGGACGCGCTGCAGTCGGCCAGCATATAGTTGTTGGAAATATAATCAAATATCTGCCGGAATATGCTGTCCTGATAATCAATGGAACCGGATTCTCCGGCATCTGCATGCAAAGTCTGATCATAAAGCCCGGCCACAAGTGACACCATCTCAAGCTTGGTAACACACTGCTTTAATTTTTCACTTTGCTGCCCGATCAGATACCTGCTGTCCGGACGGCCTGCATACAACAGCTTAATCATTGTAAAACAGGCGGCTTCAACCAGCTGAAAGCGTATGGAAAAGCAGTTGGTATAGTGAGAAAAAAATTCTCTGAACCACTCCTCATCTTCCGCTGCCAGATGCTCTGAAATTTCATTTTGTCTGCTGATCTGATTGCATATTGATGTAAAAAATATCTGCTGTTCATAGTTATGCACCAGCTCCTGCAGAATCTGACACAGCAATTGAATGTTCTGCTGATTGAGAGGCTTCAGCAAATATTCCGTAACATTATATTTCATGGCAATGCGTGCTGTTTCCATATCCTCATAGGCGCTCAGCAATATGATCGGAATATCATCCCTAAGCTGACGCACGCATTTGCAGAAATCCAGACCGTCCATCACCGGCATTTTCACATCCGTGATGATCAGATTGGGCATTGACTGCCTGATCATCTGAAGCGCTTCTTCGCCGTTTTTTACAGTTCCCATCACGGTATATCCATACTGTTCCCATGGAACCTTCTTTTTCAGCAGTTCAAGCATATTCACATCGTCATCTACCAACAGAACCTTAAACATTTCCTTCCCCTCCTGATCCCATCGGAAACCGTATTCGCAATACATGAATATTATTCCCCATCTTTAAATTATCATCTCAATATTTTGTATTCAACATAAAAATAACGATTCATCAGCACATTAGCGACCAAAAATAAAAGGATGACTCTCCAGCCATCAAAAGTACATCCGTTAACCTACGTAAACTCGGAACCCTTAAGGAGCTTCTGATCGAACACGGTCCTACCCGCGAGGATGTCATGAAATGGGCGAAAGAGGAAGCCAGAATAGAAACTCTTAAATATAAAAGGGAACAGCAGGCAGAGGCTGTACAGATCACATTTCATTTGACCAAAAGCTGGATTATGATCAGCAGGTCTTTTACCGTGGCGGCTATCTTTTCCCGCAGACCTTTTACTATCGTCTCCAGCTTGATAAAACATGTCGGAAACTCCGCGATAAATATCGATTCCAGTATGATATCAACGCTATCCTTTCCGATCTGATCTATGCCAGAATCCTGGAACCGGCCAGCAAGCTTTCTTCTTTTAAAACAGCTTCCGAGTTTCTGGAAAAACCTTCGTATCAGATACATGATGTTTATCGTTCTCTTGATGTTTTAGGAAAGGAATGCGATTTTATCCAGTCAGAAGTGTATAAAAACAGTCATCTGCTTGGAAAACGGAATGATAAGATACTCTATTATGACTGCACAAACTATTTCTTTGAAATCGAACAGGAAGACGATGATAAAAAATACGGCAAATCCAAAGAACATCGTCCCAATCCCATCATTCAGATGGGGATGTTTATGGATGGAGACGGAATCCCGCTGGCATTTTCCCTTTTCCCGGGAAATGCGAATGAACAGACATCATTAAAACCATTGGAAGAGAAAGTCCTTCAGGATTTTGAATGTACCAAATTTATTTACTGCAGTGATGCAGGACTTGGTTCAGAAGCAATCAAAAAAATAAATCATGCAGGTGAGAGGGCGTTCATTGTCACCCAGTCTATCAAAAAGTTAAATAAGGATGATAAAAAATGGGCACTGGACAGGAAGGGTTTCAAACGCGTTTCGGACGATCTGCCTGTTGACCTTTCCAAAATCCCGGAAGATGATAACGGATTGTATTATAAGGATGAGCCCTATACTCCCCATGCGCTTCATCAGCGCTTCATCAGCGCCTGATCGTCACCTACTCACCCAAATATGCAAGGTATCAGAAATCAATACGTGACGCACAGGTAGAACGTGCCGAAAAGGTGCTCAGTTCCGGAAAAGCAAAAAAAGAACGCAGAAATCCAAACGATCCTGCACGTTTTATAGGAAAAATCGCAGTTACAAAAGAAGGAGAAGCTGCAAAGATTGAGAATTATCTGGATACAGACAAAGTAGAGGAAGAAGCTCTTTATGACGGAATGTATGCCGTAACTACAGATCTGTTAGATGATGATGTGAAAGATATTTTAAAAGTAAGCGAAGGGCGTTGGGAGATTGAAGAATGTTTCCGTATAATGAAAACAGATTTTGAAGCCAGACCTGTATTTCTTCAAGACGATAACCGAATAAAAGCACATTTCCTGATCTGTTTTCTTACATTGGTCATATATCGTTATCTTGAAAAAGGTTTAGGGCACAGCTTTACATGTGAGACAATCCTGGACAAACTAAAAACTATGAATTTTGCAGATATACAAGAACAGGGATTTATTCCCCTTTATACACGTGACAAGCTAACAGATGCATTACACAGAATTTGTGGTTTCGATACAGATTTCAAATTTATTACCAAAAGTCAGATGAAAACAATTCAGAAAAAAAGTAAGGGAAGAAAATAAAATACCATACTTCAAAGCGAAAACAAAATACCTCGCAGCCGGCATAAACACTGGGGTTGCGAGGTATTTTATTCTGTTTAACTGTCAAAGACAGGATTATAATCCCCACATATGCAATCTCAATAGCATTTCGTAGATCTTTAAGAGCATATACATATTTATAGACCAATTCACGATAAGTATCGCAAGACAGATTAATGCCTTAACTGTATATTATTCATTTCCGCTCTCCACCAGACATATCTTCTGGTTTCTTGAATGAATACGATCCGGTTCCGAGTATACAACCTTTCCTTCGGCAAGCAGTTCTTTGATAGCCTTGGTAACGGTACCGGATACTTTGGCATAACCCATAGCAGCTGCCAACTCTGTTGCAGAAAGATTTCCACAACCTTTCAGTGTATCCAAAATCAGTACCTTGATTTCTTCCAACGACCTTCTTTTCGCTTTACCCTGGGATTTTGCAATATCAGCTGCTTCAAGAAAACTTTCGTGGACCGGTAAAATGACGGTAAAATAGGTTCGCTCCGCATCCGTTTCAAAAACGGGGGGCTGGGAACCATTGGAATCCATTGCCCGCAGAATCGTGGGAATACCGGTATTACGGCCCTCTACCAGTTTCAGTTCTTTCAGGAAGTCACCGATACGGCGATTGCGATACCGTCTGGAGATCATGCGCCGGTTCTGAATATCCTCGTCAGAAATTGTCCGGTCAGGCCCCGGCAAACTGGTAATTTCCATACGATCCGGTGTAATTGTGACCGTGATCGGCTCTCCGACCTGATATGACTTATGGTAAATGGCATTGGACAAAGTTTCTTCCACGGCATCATAAGGATAGTTGTATATCCGCACCGCTTCTGCCTGTCCGGAGATCTTCGTCACCTTTTCTTTAATGATATAGTTTTTGATATAGCTCAGTGCATCCCGCAGCTGACGATCCAGCGGCCCGGTGAATACCTTTTCTGTCATGCCTATTCCGGTAGGATCAGGTTTATCCACCACCTCAATCCGGGCATAGGGAAAAAAGGATTCCGGCTGTTCGTTAAAGAACATCAGACCCACATTCAATGGGCGACGCATTTCCGAAGGACCACCGATAAGGCGCATGGATGTTGCAATTTCCTCAACGGGTCTGCGCAGAGATGCGCTGTGAAGGTCACTGCCCACGGTATGCAGAAACTCGGAGATCAGGCTGGATTTCAAATCCTCCACCTTAGCCATCAGGTTTGCACGATCATCATAAGGCTGACTGCTGGACAACAGGACCAGTTCCTTTTCCTCCAGAGCATTGGCACGGATACTGTTAGACAGCTTACGAATGTAGTATGCTTTCTCAGCTTTCTTTGCCTTCTCTGTAGGAAACGCTACCGGACACTTATAGGGTCTGTCAGAACCACCCGGTACCCACAAGACAATAATCTCTTTGCCGTCAAAGGTGGTCTGCTCCACAATGGGAATATACCTCGGCTCAATCAGATTGCACTTTTGCAGCAGTTCCTTGTTGATGCGGTCAATAGAACTTTTTTCAAGACCCCTGATGGGGAACTTGGGCATACCATTTTCTTCGTCGATGCCGATAATAATATAGCCGCCGCCCCAGTTGTCAATGTCATTGGCAAAAGCACAGATGGAGTGCAGGATTGGTTCCGGATTCCAGTCTCCTTTGTATTCTACACGGGCGTTCTCTACCACCCGGCGATTGATCAGATCGGATATATTGATTGGTAATGGCATTGTATTCCTCCTCCCCGAAGCTGTTAATGCGAGTGATCCTTTTCTTTAACTTACCCTCTAACTTACCCTCTAACTCACCCTTTAACTTACCCCTTTATTTTAGCAGATATACAAAAATAAACAACGGCTTTTATTACACCAATTTTTACACCAAATTTATCAAAAACCACAAATCCAGACACCACCAGACAAAATATAAAAAGTGCCGCAAAGCCTATAAATAAAGGCTTTACAGCACTTGATAAAGTAAGACAAAGTTCACGTTCCAACGTCAAGAGGTGAGTGCTAATTGATTTATTAAAAAATAGTAAAGTCATTATAAATGCTGACTTACTATTTCAAAAGGCATAGGTGACCTCCCATTTCAAAAGCAGGTCGAGCAATCCTATCCGTAAATTTAATATCAATAGGTGGATATCCCGCTTTCATCAATTCAAGATTCACAAGCAATCTTCCGGCTCTGCCGTTGTCGGAACAACATTTAATAAATTAACGGAACAATGCAAAATCCCATTTCTTCCAAAAAAGGCACCTGCATAACTGCATGGTGCCTTTAACCACCCCAGAAAAGGGAATCCATCAGTGTTGGAACAACACGCGCCGGCGGTGCCGCCAAGGCCGTAATCATTGTAGGGCTTGCCATATCCAAATAAAGGCTTCTCGATGATATTTGCGGAACCGTGATAGAGTCTCTTATTTACTGTTTACGGCTTTATTTTCCAGACAAAGTTTATACCCGCAGGCGATCAGTAACGGCGCATAGGTGTAGTGATTCTCATAATCGATATACCCCGCCAGCCGCTGTAATATAAGAAAGACCTGCTCATTCACGGCCCTGTGCGGACAGATCGCCGCAACGCTGGCAGCCTCCCCAACCTCCCGCAGGGGATAGAAAGCTTTATTTTCTTTCCACTCACTTTGTGCAGGGTTGTAGTACGGATATCCACCATACTCGCCCATGTAACGCATTTCACCGCACTGATTCCAGGGGCGGTATCGAAAACAGAATTCTTCTTTATCCCTGGTGCAAAGCTGCCCGCCGTTTCGAATGGCGAGAGGCTCAGCATAATCGGCGAAACGCGTCATCAATTGCAGCAGCTGCGTTTTGACGGAACAATCTTCTATCACATCATACAGCAGCCGCAGGGAATACTGCAGCTGCAGCGTAACATAACCCCGATGATTCTCCGGCGCAAAGGGCAGCGTCTTTTCGATGGCCTCCGACAAATAACGGTAACACATTTCTTTCCAGTGCTCCTGTTTTGTGACATGCCAGGCTGCCGCATAAAACATGGGCAGCCGCAGGTGCTCATGAGCGCCTATGTCACCGCACATCTGACCGATAATCCCGATCCTGCCGTCAGCGCGCAGCATGTTGTAACCATTTTCTTCCCTGACGTCTCTTTCACACTTTTCGGCGATTAGCCGAAGCACACATCGAATATCCTGCTTTTGTTTTTCATCAGACAATGCGCAGTCATAAAATCTCACTGCGGCATATACCCAGTGCGTATACTGGTCACGGGATGAATTGAAATAATAGCTTTTTTCATCCTCCGGGGAAACGCTGCGCGCGATGAATCCCGGCTCTTTTGACACCCGCGCACAGCGCATCAGTCCGGCGAACAGATGATCTGCAGTCTCCTTCAGCTCTTTGTTTCCTGTGGCAGCGAATTCGGCAACCACGGCATCCAGCGCGCTGCCGCCGTTTAAAACAGAATCCTCCATTCCCGTCCCCCAGCCACAGGGGTTGGGAATCTGTGCCTGAATCTGTGCCGGTGCAGGAAGCCCGAAAGTGGCCGGATGCTTTCTATCCACCAAAAAGTCATAAATCAGCTCCGTTTTTTCACAATAAAAGAAGTCAAAAATAAATTTCCATGCAGTATCAATCGCATTCATACACATCTCCTATAAAACCGGCATCTCGATGGAAGGCTTTGCGTTGAGATCCGTCAGTCCGAATATTCTCATCGCTGCAGCCTTCATCCAGTCTCTGGCGGCGCCGTATGTGGCGAGATAATTTTCACAGTCGGGAATCAATTCAAGATCACATGGGGATTCCATCGCGACCACAATCAGAGGCTTTTTCAGCTTCTGAAGCGCCTGATAGAGCTTCACCTGATTGTTCCAGATGATCGCACTGCACATCCCCAATACGATCACATCCGCACCTTCTGCTGCAGATGCCGCTTGGCGGATATCCGCTTCATCCGGATCAAGCTTTACAACGATCCCGTCAGTATCCGCATGAATGGCTCTGATTTCTTTTTCCAGCATATCCACACACTGTTTTTCATCCATTGCGGCCGCGATTTTCTGAGGCTCCGGACTGACAACAAAAATCTTCTTTCCGTCATTATATGAAAGGGGCAATGCCTTCTTTCGGAATACAGAAACGGACCTCGATGCCAGTTCAAATAAAAGCTGCTGATGTTTGCTGCATCCCACCATTTCTTTCGCCTTCGATGCATCTGCATATCTGTTCTCAAACAGTCCAATACTCTCTTTTGCTTTTAAAATCCTGCGCACGCTGGTATCGAGAATTTTCTCTGAAATCTCACCGTTTTCTGCCGCTGCCAAAAGGGCATCATAGCCTTCCTTAAAATGGGCAAAATCTCCGCGCAAAAGCACCAGATTGCAGCCCGCCTTCACAGCCATTACAGAAGCCTGTCCGGTGCCGTAATGATCCTGAATTGCCTTCATTCTCATGGCATCTGTCATCACAATACCCTCAAACCCCAGTTTTTTCCTCAAATAGCCTGTGGTAAGAGTCTCAGAGAGCGTAGCCGGATATTTTGCATCAATCGCGTCCACGATCACGTGTCCCATCATGATTCCGTCAACCCCATCATCTATCAGCTGCTTAAACGGCACAATATCCTCTCTTTCCAGCTCTTCTGCACTTTTTGTAATGTGCGCAGTCCCTTTATGGGCATCGGTAGCGATAGAGCCATATCCCGGGAAATGTTTTCCCATTGACAATACGCCTCCATCCCTGAAACCTCTCTTCATGGCCACAGCATGCTTTGCCACAAGCTCGGGATCATCGCCAAAGGTTGCGGCTTTCATCGTCTGTCTGCCCGGATAACGGAATACATCACAGATCGGTGACTGAATCTGATGGATGCCCATTGCCCGGAATTCCTCCGCTGCAGCCTTTGCCACCTTATAGGTAAGTTCCGCATCATCGGCAACCCCAAAACACATATGGCTGGCATAGACCATCGCATGATTGCGGTTGATATCAGAGCGGCAGCCACCCTCCTGGTCAACCGAAATAATCAGCGGCAGCCTAGACAGACGCTGAAGTTCATTCAAAAATTCCGCATTTTCATCGGGAGTAAAATATTTATTGGGTTCTCCCACTGCGACACTTGCATTATCAAACCTGGCATCCGGACAATATCGGATCACGCCCACATGATAGTCCTCTATGGCCTTACGGATCTCCTCCGTAATATGATCAGACTCCAGAATCGGCACACACATCTGCCCGACTTTTTCTTCCAGTGTCATTGTTTTTAAGATATCTTCAATCATTATGCTTCTCCTTTCAGGCAGCCCAGAAATTCCTGATACAGGGCACTTTCTGTTATTTCGTCATATTGCCCCGTTATAAACAGATTAAAATATTTCCTGCAAAGCAGATTCCAACATTCTTTTTCCTTCCCCGGTATGACCGGATAAAAATGAATTCCAGCTTTTTTTGCAGCTTCATAGTCACCCGGCGCATCTCCAATCATCAGCATTTTGTTCCGGTCAAAGCCCCTGTCCACAGCATAAAGCAGCTGTTTGTCCTTTCCGCCAAACTCCTGTCCTGCTATGAAACTCACCTTTTGCGCCAGTCCGGCATTTCCCCAGTCTTTCATAAGGCCTGCAGCGGATGCCGCAGAAACTACCATAATATCCGCATGCTGCCTCATATGCTCAACTGCCTCCGCCACTCCATCAAAGGGCGGAATATCCAGTGTCAGCTTCTTAAAATAAACATCTCCCAAACGACTCCATGCAAGCACCTTCTCCATAAAATCCGAAGGATGCTCTGCAATCCATGTTTCCAGTCCCGTATTGGAAAGCGCATAGCCGGACTTTATGTATTTTTCCAGCTCTTCCACATTCCCTTCCCAGAGCTTCTTCTTCTGCATTTCCTGCAAGGCCAGAAGAAGCCCCGGAAATCTGTTGATTCCTCTCATAAGGGAAAAGAGATTAATTCTTTCTGCTGCTTCCCTATATATCTGTTCACATTCCTGCAGCTTAAAAATTTCAATGGCCGCAGGAATAAAGGAATCTGTATGCTTTATTGTCATAGAATCAAATGCTGTACCATCAGAATCAATTCCGACAAAATATTCCATTTTTTTAATAAAATCCATTTTCTTCCTTCTGCCTCCCTCTGACATCAGCGGCGGTTTAAATGTTCGGTATCCAAATACAGGCCAGCGTATGTCCTTCCTCATCTTTTTTATAGACCAGACCTGCCTGCTCCCCGAATACTCCCAGAATCCGTTCATATACATTGCGCACCCCAAAACTTTCTCTGGTATGGGCGATTTTTCTCTGTCCGGTCACATACTGATTGATCTGATCCACATCCGCATCCTTGCCGTTGTCCCATACGGTGATCACGATCTGATCTTTCTTCAGATAAGCCGATAAACGGACCTTTGCACAATTTTCCTTAAAATTCATGCCGTGCGTCAGAGAATTTTCCACCAGCGGCTGAATCATCAGCTTGGGAATCATAACATTTTCCACCTCCGGGGCAATATCATATTCAAACACAAAGCTGTCCCTGTAACAGCAGCGCTGAATGTTCTCATACTGACGTATGTTGTTGATCTCCTCTGCCATGGTAACAAGCTGATCCGGATTGCTGATATTGTAACGCATGATTTTCGTCAGATTTCCCAGCACATCCGAAATCGTTTCCTGCCCTTTGAGCAGAGCCAGACAGGATACCGAGTTTAAGGTATTGTATACGAAATGAGGATTGATCTGGGCCTGCAGGGCATGCAGCTGCGCCTGCTTTTTCTCCTCATTGGCAACCTGCATCTTGTGCGTGGATTCCTTTAACTGCTGCATCAGGTGATTGAAGCCTTTATAGATGGCTCCCAGCTCATCCTTTCTATCCTCATTGCAGGGATATTTTTCCGTATTGCCGTCCTCCATATACTGCGCGAATCTGCGCAGAGGCATTACCAGCATCATGCTGATGAAAAAAGTAATGCACACGGCGATTGCTATGGTGGTAACGCCCAGAATACCGATAATACCGACAGTATCCGCCGTCATCTGCTGAATATCGTGTATGGGCACGATGGTGATGATCTGCAGTCCCAGGGGAAGTTTCTTTCTGTGAACCATTGATGCCCTGCCGTTATAGTCCATATGCCGGATCCCACCATCTTTTCTATCTGTCAGATTTTCCATAAGCTGCTCAATATCATCCCCTGTGCCGTTCTGATATATGACATGCTCATTGTCATCAATCAGAAATACTTCCGATTCCGATGTATATTCGCTCAGATCCAGGTGTTTTGAAATCGAAGCGATATCAAAACTGATGGTCAAAACGCCCAGATCATATTCCTGTATGAAACCGCCATTTGTGATATATTTGTAGGACAATGCCCTGGCCATACAAAGCCTCCCGGGGGTATCTTCCTGCACGAACCAGTAATTTTCCCCTTTTAATGCCTCTGCCTGCTGATACCACTCCTGACCGGCCACCTTCAGACTGCTGCTGAAACCGTTTCTTTCATCCAGCTGCGTCATCTTGGGCATATAGGTATGAATAGGCCATATTGTATCCGTAAAAAGCACGTTATTATATTCGCCCTGTTCTCCGAAGCAGGTCACAAAATAGTTGTTGAACACTCTCAGATTGGAATCATATTTATTGATAAAAGCTCTCAGATCATCCGTATTTTTATCAAAAGATATGATCATCTCGCAGATGGCCGATATATCCGTCTGATATTCTGTATACGCGATATCGTTGGAATGAACCAGATTGGCAGAAGTCTCAATGCGCTCCAGAAGTACCTGTAATTCATTGGTGTTGGCATTGATGGTGGCTTCCACCGCATTTTCAATATAGTCCTTTACCGTACGCTGAAAATAGCCATATAACAGCACCGAAAACACGCCCACCACCACAAAGATCAGCATGGCGAACAGGAGAATGAATTTGGTACACAAACTGATGCGATTATAGATTTTTCTCATAAAGTGATTGCTTCTTTCTCCGATATTCTGATGGTGACATTCCAAGCTTATTCCGGAAAAGCTTGGTGAAGTAATTGGAATCCGCATATCCTACCTTCTGCGCCACCTCCGCGATAGAACAGTTTTCTGTCTTCAAAAAGGTGCAGGCCTGCTTTAATCTTAACTCAGTGGTATATTCCATCAGCCCGATCCCGCTGTACTTTTTGAAAATTCTTCCGATATAACCGGATGTCATATGCACCTTATCCGCAATCCAGGCCACATTACATTCCGGTCTCGCGTAGTTTTCTTCCACAATCTGTTTGATCCGGCGGACGATCTGATTCACTTCGGACTCCACATGCCCGTCCTCAATCTCCTTCCGATATAAAGCGGCCACATAATCAACCCGTTCTTCCCCTCCGTGGATCTTTATCAGCTCATTACACCATTTT